>CAYYKV010000001.1:0-63974 GCA_964468605.1 uncultured Occallatibacter sp.
AACCCTGTATTCATGCGGCTACGAAGAACCCTGCCGATGGTTACCATGCGGCTTGAGTGTGGGCAAAGTCAATGGGAAAATGCGGCTTTTCCACAATTTTCTTCGGTTTTTGTGGGTGCAATGCCGATTTTCGCCGGATTTTGGGCCATCGTGCCTCTGAAACCCGCGATTGGAGCGGGTTTGGCGCTTTGGCTGGACCACCCATCCCGCCGCTTCAGGCCTTATATCGCTTCCTCGCCAACTTGCCAGCCTGCGAACCTGCCAACCCGCGAACTTGCCAATCCGCTTTCTTGTTTTGCGGCGCCAGTCCCGTTCAGTTCAGCCCGAAAAGAACCTTTCTCTTCGGCGTCAGAGTGGCCGCTATCGGCGTGTTGAGCGCGTCAACAACCGGCGCGGCAACCTTGAAGTAGCGAATCACCACGTCGGCAATGTCCTTTTTGAGAGCGGCTTTCGCGGGCAGCTCCGCAGCCAGGCCCCACTGGCGGCAGCGGATCAGGTCCATCCCCGGATGCTCGCATGGGAAACCCTTCGGTGGGCGAGTGAGCGCGTTGCCCTCGAATTCGTCGTAGAGCTTATGCACCGTTGGCCTCTTGAGCAGTTTCCTGAATTCGGCGTGATTTTCGAGCAGCCAGTGGCGGATTGCGGCCAACTGTTCCTTCTCCGGCATGTAAGAGCCTGCGGCGATGATCACTTCCTTCGCGCTTACATGAAAGTAGTAGCCCGCGCCTGAAGTCTTCTCGAATCCCGTGTGCGTCCACCACGCGGCCACATGGGTTTTGTACGGGCGCTTGTCATTCGAGAAGCGTGTGTCGCGATAGATCCTGAACAGAGACTTCTCCGCCGGCCGCACGTGATTGGGCGCAAAATCCACCATTGCGTTCGTAATTCTGCGCACGATGGCCAGCATCGGCTCCTTCAGCTCAGCCTCGAACTGCTCCTTGCGCGGCTGGAACCACGCGCGGTCATTGTGTTTGGCAAGATTGCGCAGGAACGTGAGAGATTCTGGGCGGAAATAGGGCGGAGCGGCGGCGCGAGTGGGTTTTTCCCTCGGGGTCATGGCAACAACGAGTGTAGCGCGGGAGCCTGTGTGAATCCCTGCTCGAGCCGACGGGAGTTGATCATGCGGGCCTGCGCTTCGACAGGCCCAGGGAATCTGGCAACACGATCCATTCGCAAATTCAATTGAATCGTCCGAAGAGCGCCTGGGCACTTTCAGGGCTCAAATTTGACCGGTGTATAGACCTCATACCCAGCCCGCTTGAGCTGGCTGGCATTGTGGATCGAAACGCCGTTCATGGTAACGTCTCGGAACACAATGGGGGCGACGTTCGCGCCCATGAACTCGCCGGGGCGGGTGGCTTTGCCAAATGTGCAGTGATCGAAGACAAAGTTCGTCAAGGGCGCTTTGCCTCCGTCAATGTAGATATGGCCGCCGTCGTTCTCGAATGTCGTGTTCACAAATCTGAAGTCATCCAGAGCAATGTCTTCGCTTGAGCGCGCGCCCGAGGTGTAGCCCTTGCCGGTGAAGTACGCGGGGCTAAGTTGAATCCAGATGGCGAACTTGTTTTGGTTGGCGACGAAGTGCACGTCTTCAAAACGCAGATGACGGATGTTGGGCGCGCCTCCGTAGCCGATCGCCAGCGCCGAGGTGTAGGTGTAATTCACAAAATTCTTCACCACCACGTCTTCGATGGTGGAGCGCTTGCCGCCGTAAAAGGCAAAGGTGTCGTCCATTGTCATGGCGAAGCTGTTCTCCACCAGAAGGTGCTTGCTGTTGCCGGTGAAGTCAAATGCGTCGTCGTGGTACTGCTGTTTGCGGTTGACGATTTTGATGTTTCTCGCCGTGAAGTTCTCGGTATCGCTGACGGTGACGGTCCAGTAGGCCGAGCGAAGCAGCAGCAGCCCTTCAAAGGTGATGTTTTTGCAGTGGTTGACGATGTAGCCCTTGACGCCGGTTCCATGCGGGTCGTTGACGAGGCCCTCTTCCGATCGCGATTGTCCATCGCCGGTGTCTGGCTGAAAGTCGTGCCACAGCCAGGGATAGCCTTCCATATCGACTGCGCCTCGGCCCGCGATGCCGGCGTTCTCAACGTTGTTAAACACAAATAGGGCGCGGAGCGGCCTCGCTCCGGGGGGCATCTGCGGCGAAACGTAGTCGGCATTTCTTCGCGAGCCGCGAATGAGCGCGCCGGCATCGAGATAGAGCCGCACGTTGCTCTGCATCAGAACGGTTCCCGTGAGGTAAGCGCCGGCGGGAAAAAAGAGCACGCCTCCACCCTGCCGGGCAGAAACGTCGTGGATGGCCTGGTTGATGGTTGCTGTTTCCAGGGTCCTCCCGGTGTTGTCCACCTTGTAGTCGAGAATGTTGACCACATTGGGGTCGCCGGGTCTTGGCGGGTTCTTCTCTTCAGGTTCTGCAAATAGCAGCAGCCCTGGGCTCTGAAACGTCGGCTCCTCGTTGAAAAAGAGGACGAGATAGCGCGGCTGATCGAGATCGAAACTGACCGTGTTTCCTTTGATGATGGGATGAATGCCATAGGCCAGCGGACGGATGAAACAGGTAACCACGTTGCGCTCGTTCACCAGCGAGGTGACGGTTACATGCACCTTGCCGGTCATGGAGAAACTGGCGTGATCCATCCATTGGAACTGGTTATAGGTTGGGAAGCGATGCACAAACACCGGCTGTCCATCGACCGTGACCTTGTAAGCCAGACTGGGTGCCGCACCCGGCCACGCGGGATATGGAGTCACAGCACCGAAGGCCGCAGGCAGGAGTGCGAGTGGCACGGCGATGGAGCAGGCGAGCAAGCGGAGTCTCACTGCGGGCACTCTCTCCCCTGATTGCGAACGTTGTTCGTACCGGGAGGCCTTGGTGCGGGCGCTGGTTTTGGATAGCGAGGCATACAGGAGGAAGGTTAGCAAAACAGCGGAGCAGCGCGGCTGAAAAATCCTCCGCCGTTCGCCGCAGTGACAGATATCTCCCCGGTTCAATCTGTCAGGGATGTAACCGGTCCGTACCGGCACAAAAAGTCAAGCCCCTTGCCGCCTCCGATTCATCGCAACCCCATGAAAATACAGGGCAAATATCATGCGCCAAGTTTGCCGATTAACTCGCGCGTTTTGCTAGCCTCAATTCAGAATCGGCAAAGGTCTTAGGGCTCCGATTGGATCCAGAGGAGGAGATAACAAATAAAGAAAAAAAATCACACCCACAAAACCCGAAATGACGCCGATAACTCTTTTTAAATCAACAAAACGTTCGAAAAATCGTGGACAAATTTGGTCGATTTTGTGAGCGAAACCGGCCCTTTCTTGAGCCAGAACGGCTCCAAACCGCCTTTTTTCGGCGTGTCGAAAGCCCTACCGTATGATCTTCAGCGCGCTGCGAAATAGTCCGTCGAAATCCGCAGCGAGGGCTTTCTCCTTCGCGATCGCTTGCTCGATAGCCTTCTCAGCCGCTGGTCGTTGGTAGCCCAGATTGGTCAGCGCGGAGAGCACGTCGTCGACAGCCGGGCCTTGCACCGACGGTTGCGCGGGCGCAACGGCAAAGTCGTCGAGCTTGTCTTTGAGCTCGACAACCAGCCGCTCGGCCAGCTTTTTGCCCACGCCTGGAATGTGCGTGAGCTGCGCGTGATCCTGGCCGCGAATCGCCTGGATCACACGCTCCGAATTTAGCCCGCTGAGGATTTTGATCGCCAGCTTCGGTCCGACTCCGCTCACAGTGATGAGGCGCTCGAAAAGCCGCTTCTCTTCACGGTCGAGAAAACCGAAGAGCGCAATCTGGTCGTCGCTTACCTGGGTGTGAATGTGCAGCGCGGCCTCGGCGCCCACTGAAGGCAGCGCCGCAAACGTGGGCACGGAGATGGTGACGTCGTAGCCCACGCCCGCGGCCTCAACGATAGCTTGGCCGGGCTGCTTGTGAATGAGTTTGCCGCGCAGGTGAGCGATCATCGATCCGATCCTTCGCGACACTGGAGCGACGAAGTCGACGAGTGCCTTCGTCCATAGTACAGAGTACTCGCGAAGTGAAGGCGCTCGCGGAGCGGTCAGTGTCTTTCTGGTTAATACAGTTGATTACTTGACTTGAGCGGTGATCGCGCTATGCTTGGGGCACTCGATTTTTTCTCTTCCCCTCGCGCCGTTTCTTCATGTGCGTACCGCTGCAATCGTTCTTGTAGTCTTCCATCGTTTATCGGTCAAATCGCATCGAGTTGTAATTTCAAGCTCCGCTCTTTCGGGGCCTGTCAATCCGTGCAACGGAATAAGGAGGCATCAGCGTGAATACGAAACTCCGAGCCTTCCGCAGAAAAGCCAAAGTGATCGCGAAGAGAACTGTACGCTGGATTCGCTATCTCTACTTCATGCGATTCAGCATCCTTTTGTGGGCATTTCCGTTGCTGCTGATCTGGCTCAACAGCCCGACGAGGGCGCGCTCGCTGGTCAGTGGAATTGTCACGCCGGTCCGATGGAGCCAGTATCTCTGCGTTGAATTCTTTCTGTCCTCGTCGAGTTTTGTGGCCCTCATCCTTGCGCGCATCGTCGTAATCAATGGAGAGGAGCGCTTTGGCGACCCCGCGCCCACCTCTTTAAAGCATTTCTTGGCCGACAATCGGGCGCGCCATGAGTGGATCGCCCCCGTTTTGTCCCAGATAAACAACGCCATCGTAGTCGTCTACTTCTTCGTCAACGGTTCCACCGAGAACATCGATTGGAAGTTCATTGCGCTGGGAGTTGCCGCCGGCGGCGTGCTCGCGTTTGTGTTCTGGTACGTGGTGAACGCCATCTACTATCTCAGCTATCCCTCCGCAGCGATAGCAGAAGGTGCGGAAGGAGGCTTTGGTCATTCGGCCGCACGGACAATGCTGTTTTCCCGCAAATGGATGTTGCTGAGCCAGGACGGGCGAGGCGACCGTCAGGGCGATGCGCTGGAAGATGCCGAGATGATGCCGTGGGTTCACAAGGTTCTCCGATGGATCTCGCGTTTTTTTCCGGTTCCGGGTTATCGAAAGACTCCGCGCAGTGACCTTTACGAGGGCCACTACTTTGCCTTCGTGGCGACCGGCGGGTTTTTCCTCCTTTATTGTGTGATGTTTCCGCTGACGGCGCCCGTGCCGATCATTTCCTGGTCTGTAGTGGCGCTCATCCTCCACGTGATTCTCAACGTCGGGCTGATTGTGGCCATTGCGCTCGCCAAACCCGGCAAGGCGGACGACGCGCACAGGCTCCGCGTTTGGAAGCGGATCCTTGCATGCATCATCGTGGTCTTTTCAGCATCCATTCCCTTGCTCTACTGGCTCGCGGATGCGGAGCGTTTTCCGATTCTCGCTCTTGTCCTCATCCTCATCATCTCCTCCGTTTGGACGCTTGGCGCAATTGCCTTCTTCGCCGATCGCTATCGCGTTCCCGTTCTCACCGTGATTGTCCTGCTCATGGTCATTCCCCGGCTCGTGAACGTATATGGCGGCAGAGAGGAACATTACCTTTCCATTTCGCTGCGCGATGCACCGGCCCAGCTTCCAACTCCGGCGGATGTCCTCGAAAAAAAGCTCGCGGATTTTCCCGGCCAGCCACTCATCATTGTGACGTCGACAGGAGGTGGAATTCATGCCGCCGCGTGGACGACAGCGGTCCTCGGCCAATTGGAAAAGCTCGCCCAGAAAAGCTCGCTCGGGACTTTCCACCGGCACATTCTTCTTCTCAGTACAGTCTCCGGCGGCAGCAGCGGCTTGTATGACTACCTGCGCGAGCTGGATGCGAATACGAACAATGGCAGTCCCGATTGGGAGCGGATGAATGTCCGAGCAGAGTGCTCGAGTCTCGAGGCGGTCGGATGGGGACTGGTCTACTACGACATTCCGAAGGCCTTTGTCCCGCTGGCGCCGTATATCTGGCCGCGCTCGAACGGCGTCGACGATCTGAGCCAGTCGCCGTGGGCTTACAACTGGAAAAACATTCCGCTGGCGAAGGATCGCACATGGGCATTGCGCAAGGCGTTCGCGCGCAATCTCGATGATCCGTTCTGCCAGCCGAGCAATCTTCCCCACAAGTGGATCACTTTATCCGCCGAAGTCAATGCGCGACAGCGAAACGAGGCGAACCAGGCCGAGCTGGCGCTTGCCAACCTCGATCCCATCAAGACGTCCATTCCCGCCTTCACCATGAACACGACAACGGTGGAAGGAGGCGATCGCTTCCTCCTCGCCAACTATCAGCTCCCGTATTACACCGCACCCAACTACAATCCGCTCATTCCTCAGCCCGCGGAGTCATTCCTCGAGGTCTACAGCGCAGCGCAATTCGAGCAGAACGATCGCGCCCGGTTTCCCGATCTGCCGCTGGCGACCGGGGCTCAACTGTCGGCGACATTTCCATATGTCTCGTCTGCCGCAACGTTTCCGGCTGTGCACTCGATGCAGGGAGTTCATTTTGTCGATGGAGGTTATTACGATAATGACGGAACGGCTTCAGCGATCGAATTTCTTCGCGCCGCGCTGGAGGGATTGCCGAAGGGTGCGCCTCAAGTTCAGATCGTCCTGGTGGAGATCCGCAACAGCCCCGATTCGCCTGCAAGGACCAACTGTTGCGCTGCATGGAGCTCTAACCCCAGCGTCGAGCCGTGGAACCTGGCCGCGCAGCTTCTCGCGCCGCTCCAGGCGTTTTACTCCGCCGGCCACGACAGCGTCACCGACCGCAATCGCAATGCCCTCAATCTTTTCACTCAGGCTTACAGCAATAAAGTATCGGTACTTCATGTGGTGATCGACGACGAAGACAGCGTCAACGACGTTAGGACCGATCCGCTGAACTGGTCCCTGACTCCGGCGCAACAAACTGAGGTAATGCGTTCGGCGACGTCGGCCACCAATAAGAACAAATACTGCCAGGTAATCACCGCGCTCGATTCCCAATGGAAATGCCCTTGAAGGCCGTTTCGTTCTGAGGATTTGGCACAAGTACTCAAGGGTCGGAGAACGCTTCACAAAGCCTGTTTCGCTAAAGAATGTTCATCTGCTTTGCCACGCGCTCCAGCGTCTCCAGCGCGCGGTCGAGCTGTGCGCGCGTATGCTCGCTCGTCAAAATTGCGCGGATGCGGGCCTTGCCTTCGGGCACCGTAGGGAACGCAATTCCAGTCGCCATCACGCCCTCGTTGAAGAGCGCGCGGCTGAAGTCCATGGCTGCGCGCCCCTCGCCCACGATGATCGGTGTGATCGGCGTCTCGGTGGCCGGCGTGTTCAAGCCGCCAATGTTGAAGCCGGCGCGTTTGAGCTCGCCCTGAAAGTAGCGCGTGTTCGACCACAGGCGAAGAATCCGCTCCGGCTCATTCTCAAGAATGTCGAAGGCAGCGATGCACGTCGCCGCCACCGACGGCGGATGTGAAGTCGAAAACAGAAACGGCCGCGCGCGGTGATAAAGGTAGTCGATCAAATCTTTCGATCCGCAGACGTAGCCGCCCAGCGCCCCGATGGCCTTTGACAGCGTGCCCACCTGCACGTCGACCTTGCCGTGCATGCCGAAGTGATCCACCGATCCACGCCCGTTGCGCCCAAGAACGCCCGAGGCGTGGGCGTCGTCGACCATCATGATGGCGCCGTACTTCTCGGCCAGTGCGGCCAGCTTATCCACGGGACCAATGTCGCCATCCATCGAAAAGACGCCATCGGTGATGACCAACTTCCTGCCCGATTGAGATGCGAGCTGCAGCAACAGCTCCTCGCAATGGGCCATGTCTTTGTGGCGAAAAACTTTGATCGTGGCCCGCGACAGCCGCGCACCGTCAATGATGCTGGCGTGATTCAACTCGTCGGAAAGGATGAAGTCCTCTTTGCCGAGGATGGCGCTGACCGTGCCGGCGTTGGCTGCGAAACCGCTCTGGAAGACCACGCAGGCCTCGACATTCTTGAAGCGCGCAATCTTCTCTTCGAGTTCCATGTGGATGCGCATAGTTCCAGCAATCGTTCGCACCGCGCCCGAGCCCACTCCGAAGGCCCGCGTGGCGGCGATGGCTGCCTCAATGAGCTTGGGATGGTTGGCCAGGCCCAGATAATTGTTGCTGGCCAGGTTGATAACCTCGCGGCCGTCGTAGTGGCAAACTGGTGCCTGCTGATCGTCGAGAACGCGGAGATTGAAGTGCGTACCCTTGGCGCGCAGATCGTCGAGAACCGCAGTGAGGTGAGCGAGCTGGGGGCGTGGAACAGCTTCTGTCATGGCAATGCACCTACGCTGAAAGTCTAGCGCGGCTGGCGGGGTGGCATTCCGGCCGGTCACGCGTCAAAGAGAAGGCCAAAGGGGAAGGCGGCTAGGTTGGCCGGGATGCGCCCCGGCCAGATACAATAGGGGTCTGCGCAGAGTCAATACGCGAAGCGCCGCTGTGCGCAAGCGCGATCTTTCTGGAGATTTGGAGCAGGTGCAAGTGAGAGGTTTGAATCGCCGCGGTTTGCGGCTCGAGCGGGTTGCGGGACTGGGGTTCGCATTGGCGCTGGTCGTGCTGCCGGCAGCTGTGGCGGCGCAACAGATCGCGACACATACCTACCTGACCGTGGAGACCAGCGAGCAGGGCGGGCATACGCAAGCTACCGCCAGGGTTGCCGTTACCGGCGCAGACGGCCTGCCCGCATCTGGTGCTGTCGTTATTGATGACGGGGACCGCGAACTGGCCGAAGCGGTTTTGAATAGCGCGGGAGAGGCAACGCCGGTGCTTTCGTTGGCGGCCGGAGATCATGCCCTGCGCGCCGTCTATACAGGCGATGCATCGCACCTGAGCTCGGCCTCGATCACCAGCGATGTTACGGGCCAAACCAGTTCCACTCCAAACTTCACGCTCACACTGTCGCCCGTGGCGCCTTCAACGCTGCCGCTCACACTCACCGCCGGCCAGGCAGGCACGATCGCTGTCACCCTGGTGCCTGAAGACAATGCAGCGCTCACGGCGCCAATGTTCGTCACTCTTTCCTGTTCGGGCCTTCCCAGCGAAGCGTCATGCGCCTTTAGTCCGGCGACGTTGGAGATCTTGCCCACCACGCTGACGACTTGTCCTTCCGGTTCGCCGGCATCGGCATGTCCGCCGGTCAGCTCCATGCTCCTTCAAACGACGGAGGTGGGGACGACCAAGGTGGTGCTGCCCAAACTTCCCGGAAACGGAGGCAGCCCCGTCACTTGGGCCATTCTGTTGCCCGGCATTCTTGGGCTCGGCGGACTTGCTTGGGGCGCGCGAAGGAGGCGCTGGTTGCAGCGCCTTGCACTGGTGGCATTAGTGGGCTTGGTCACCGCGCTGGGTACGACCTCGTGCAAGCCGCTTTACAACTATTATCAACACGGCCCGTCGCATCCCCCTGCGACCCCCAACGGCACATACACCGTCACCGTCACTGGGCAAACCTCCAACGGCGTCACCGCCATCACCAATAACACCACGATGGTGCTCACGGTAACCGGCGGTTCTTAATTACACTGCCTGCATGACGCGGCGCAATCCCCTTCCCGCGGAGGTCTATGCGCTGGTGGAGCAGACGCCGGCCACGGTGCTTTTCGAAGGCGGGAAACAGAACGACTCCGAAACGAGAGAAAAACCGTGGACGCAATTGCTCACAGCTCCCTTGCGCGTGTGCATAGCGTATTCGGCGCCAGAGATTCCTCGGCTGTTTGCCGACCTTGAGAACGCTGTGGCCGCCGGCCATTCTGCGGCTGGCTTTTTCAGTTACGACTGCGCAAGCTGCTTTGAACCGAAGGCAGGAACTCGCGCGGCCAATGCCGGCGAGCCGCTGGCCTGGTTTGGGATCTACGAACGGAGTTACGCATTCGACCACCAGTTGGGCAGCTTCGTTGACGGCGAGCCGCCAGAGCTCGAGCGATTCCGCCGCGAGAAACCGAATACAGAGAAGGACCACTCCGAGCCCGAGATCGCCGCGGAGTTTGTGCTTGCCGAGGCCGATTACGTCCGGCGCATCGATCGGATTCACGAGTGGATTCGCTCCGGGGACGTTTATCAGCTGAACTTCACCGCGCCGCTGCAATTTGAAGTGCCTGGCAACGCCGCGGCGCTCTACGCGCGGCTGCGCTCGCGGCAGCCGGTCGATTACGGTGCGTTCCTGCACTGGCAGCCGGGACGCCGCATCCTCTCGTTCTCGCCGGAGCTATTCTTCCGCGTCGAAAAGGACGGTGCAACAAGACGCATTCTCACGCGCCCCATGAAAGGAACAGCGCGGCGCGGCCGGACGACACGCGAAGACAGCGAGATTGCCGAATGGCTGCGCGGCGACCCCAAGAACCGTAGCGAAAACGTGATGATCGTCGACCTTGTGCGCAACGATCTGGGTCGGATTGCGCAGACTGGAAGCGTTCGAGTTGAAGAGCTCTTTGCCGTCGAGCGCTACCCCACGCTCTGGCAGATGACTTCAACCGTTAGCGCGGAGCTCCGGCCTGAGGCCGGTTTCTTTGACATCTTTCGTGCGCTGTTTCCCTGCGGGTCAGTCACGGGTGCGCCCAAAGTACGGGCCATGCAGCTCATCGCCGAGCTCGAGGAAGCACCGCGCGGCGTATATACGGGCGCCATCGGTTTCTTCTCCCCGCGGCAGACAGTTTTTAATGTTGCCATTCGCACTCTCGATCTCGACGGCGCTCGCGGAACCATGGGCGTCGGCAGCGGCGTGGTCATCGATTCCGACCCGGCACAGGAATTTCGCGAGTGCCTGCTAAAGGCGGAGTTCCTCACGGGGCCGGCGCATCGCACAATCAATCCCATCAGCGAGCACGTTCAGACCATCAGCCAGCCAGACAAGTTTTTCCTGATTGAGACGATGCTTTGGGACGGCAGCTATCCGCTACTTGAACTGCACCTTGACCGGCTTGAGGACTCAGCCAGATATTTCGGCATTGCCTGCGATCGCGCGGCGGTTAAATCCGCGCTCATCGACCACGCGCGCCAGTTCGCTGATGAGCGGTCCGCCGGCCCGACGTCGCGCAAGGTACGCCTTTTGTTTGACACCGAAGGCAGCGTGCAGATCGGGAGCGAAGCGCTTCCCCCGCCCGGCGAATCGAACCACATCGGCCGCGTAACCATTTCCAGCGTGCGCGCAAACCCAGCTGACGCAACGCTTTACCACAAGACGACGCAACGCCTCCTCTACAGCTTGCAGCATGCGAACGCCGTCGAGCGAGGCTATGACGATGTGCTTTTCCTGAATTTGCGCGGCGAAGTCACCGAAGGAGCCATCAGTAATTTGTTTGTCGAGAAAAATGGCCGCTGGTCCACGCCGCCAGTCGAGTGCGCCTTATTGCCTGGCGTGTACCGCCGCCATCTGCTCGAAACGCGGCCGGACCTTGAGGAGCGAGTGTTGACGCTCGACGATCTCCGCCACGCCGACGCCATCTATTTGACGAATGCAGTTCGCGGGTTACGCAGAGTCGAAGTTGATTGGCTGGAGAACCGATCCGCGGTCACTGACCACTGACAACTGTTTTTCACTCCGGCCGCATCACAACCTTGATCGCCTCGCCCGACTGCAGCAGCTCCATCGCTTTCTTGAACTCGCTCAGCTTGAGCCGATGGGTGATCACCGGCTCCAGATTCAGCTTGCCGGTGGCCAGCAGTGCCTCCATCTGGAACCACGTCTCGAACATCTTGCGCCCGTTGATGCCCTGCACCGTCGCGCCCTTGAAGATGATGTCGCGGGCAAAGTCCAGCTCGAAGGGCCGCGACGGGATGCCGAGCAGTGAAGCGCGTCCGCCGGTGCGCAACAGCGCAAAACCCAGCCGCATGGCCTCGGGATGGCCCGACATTTCAAGCAGAACATCGACGCCCGTGCCGCCCGTGGCTTCGAGAATCTGTTTCTCCACATCATCGGTCGTGGGATCGAGCGCAAGATCTGCGCCCATCTCAAGAGCCACGCGCCTGCGATGCGCATTCACCTCGGTGGCGAACACGCGCGCGGCTCCGCATGCTTTAGCCACCGCAATCGAAAACAACCCGATCGCGCCGCAGCCAGTAACGGCGACAGTCTTGGCGGCAATCGGCCCGGCGAGCACGGTATGCACCGCATTACCGAGCGGATCGAGCAGCGATGCGTAGTCGTGCGGAATCGACGGCGACAGCTTCCAGATATTCGACTCAGGAATGACAGCATAGCCGGCGAAAGCCCCGTCGGCATCCACGCCCAAAATGCGGACGTGTTGGCAAACGTGCGCCAGACCGGTGCGGCATTGCAGGCACTTGCCGCAGGCCACGTGCATCTCAGCGCTCACCAGGTCGCCCTCGTGCACGGTGGTCACGCCGCGGCCAACGGCGTCCACGGCGCCCGAGAACTCATGCCCTGGAATCAACGGCGGATGAATCCGTCCCTTCGCCCAGGGGTCCCAGTTGTAGATGTGCAGATCGGTTCCGCAGACGCTCGCTGCCTGCACGCGCACCAGCACTTCGCCGGGCCCGGGCGTAGGAACGGGCACTTCGCGCAACTCGATGCCGGGTGCGGCCTTGGCCTTCACAACGGCCTGCATGGTGGAGACCATTAGCGCGGACCCTCCCTGAAACGGCAGACTAACAAGTCTATCAACCGCCGCTGGGTGGTAGAACGTTGTAGGGAGTTGAAACATGGCGAAAAAAAAGTTCCCGGCGCGCTGGAACGTTGATTTTCTGACTGCTTTTCTGTTGGTGGCTTTTTGCGCCGCGGGCCCGGTTGTGCATGCCCAAACTGAGGATCAGGCATGGCTGCGCTATGCGCTCGTGCATGAGCGGCCCACCATCCCCACTTCGGTTCGCGCGCTCGGCAGCAGCAACTTGGAGCAGTCGGCCGTGCAGGAGCTTGAGCGCGGCATCGCCGGCTTGACGGACCCGAAGGGCGCAAACACTGGCGAAACCGTGGTCGGCACCCTCGATGAAGTTCGCGCCGCTTTTCCGAGCCCGGCGGTCCCAGCTCACATCGCCGCGCACGGATTCTGGCTCAAGCGCACCATCTGGCACGGACGCCCACTTGTTATCGTCGCCGGGTCGAATGAGCACGGCGCGCTCTTCGGCGCGTTTGATCTGTTGCGCCGCATCGCAACGGGCGCGGACGTCGCACATCTCGATGTGATCGAGGCCCCCGCCATGCCCATCCGCTGGGTCGACGAGTGGGACAACGCCAGCGGCACAATCGAGCGCGGCTATGACGGCCGGTCGATCTTCTTTGACGGTGGCAAGGTTCGCGACGATCTGAGCGAAGCGACGGCCTACGCGCGGCTGCTCGCGTCAGTGGGCATCAACGGCTGCAACGTGAATAACGTGAACAATGCGGCGCCATTCCTTGAGCCCGACATGATCAAGGGCCTGGCTCGGATCGCCGACGCCATGCGCCCTTGGGGCGTGAGGCTAGCGATCAGCGTCGACATCGCCAGCCCGCAGAAGGTCGGCGGCCTCAAGACCTTCGATCCGCTCGACCCCGAGGTGAAAGCCTGGTGGACGGCCAGGATCAACGAAATCTACCAGCAGATTCCCGATTTCGCCGGCTTCACGGTCAAGGCCGATTCTGAAGGACAGCCCGGTCCCGCCAGCTATGGCCGCAGTCCGGCCGATGCCGCCAACGTGCTTGCCAACGCTCTCGCGCCTCACGGCGGCGTGGTGCTCTATCGCGCATTCGTCTACAACAACCACCTCGACTACAACAACATGAAAGCCGACCGAGCGCGCGCCGCCTACGACACCTTCCATCCCCTCGACGGCCAGTTCGCGCCCAACGTCATCGTCCAGATCAAGTACGGTCCCATCGACTTTCAGGCCGAGGAGCCGGTATCTCCGCTCTTCGCGGGGCTGCACAAGACGAGCGAGGCCATCGAGCTCGAGATCACGCAGGAATATCTCGGCCAGCAGCGGCACCTCGTCTATCTCGCGCCGCTATGGAAGGAGAAACTCGACTTCGATTTGCGCGCCGAAAATCGTGCCACCCCTGTGAAGGAAATCATTGAGGAGAAAACCTTCAACCGGCCGCTCGGTGGCATGATCGGCGTCTCTTGCGTGGGACGCGACGATTGGCTGGGTGCGCCGATGGCGATGGCCAACCTCTACGCCTTCGGCCGCCTCGCGTGGAATCCCAACCTGAGCGCGGAACAGATCGCTGCAGAGTGGACAAAGCAAACCATCAGCAACAACCCCCATGTGGTTGCGACTGTGGACAAGATGCTCATGCAGTCATGGCCTACTTACGTTGACTACACAGGCTTCCTGGGCACACAAACGCTGACCGATATTACGGGCAGCCACTACGGACCGAACATTGAGGCGAGCGAGCGCAACGGCTGGGGCCAGTGGCACCGCGACGATGCAAAAGGTATCGGTATGGACCGAAGCGTCGCGACGGGAACAGGCTTCGCTGGCCAATACCCGCCCGAAGTCGCGAAGATTTACGAGTCGGCTGCCACCACCCCCGACAATCTGCTGCTCTTCTTCCATCACGTTCCGTGGACCTTCAAATTGCACACGGGCAAGACCGTCATTCAGTACGTCTATGACAGCCACTACAAGGGCGCCGAAGAAGCGGCGCGGCTCGGCGATGAGTGGGCCACGCTGAAGGGCAAGATCGACCCGCAGCTCTTCGAAGACGAACGCGCGCGCCTGGAGTACCAGGCCGGCCATGCAATCGTATGGCGCGATGCGATCGTGCAGTATTTCTTCAAAGAGACCGGCATTCCTGACGCGCTCGACCGCGCCGGGCACTTTCCCGGCCGGCTTGAGGCTGAAGACGCGCGCCTCGCGGGATACAAAATCATCGACATCACGCCATGGGAAGACGCCTCTGGCGGAAGAATTGTGGCGTGCGACCCCAACCCCGCGCAGGGCAGTTGTTCAGCCGAGTGGACCTACTCCGGCAAAGCCGGCCGTTTCGACATCGCTGTGCAGTATTTCGATCTGCCGGGCGGCGTCGCGCATTTCACTTTCGGGATCAATGGAATCGAGATCGTCTCGTGGGCCGCCGATGCCAGGCTGCCGTCGCGCCGGCCCAATGGCGACAACTCAACACGCTTCACGCTGCGCGGCCCCGATGGACGAGGCATCGATTTGAAGCCGGGGGATGTGCTGCGGTTAGAGGGCGCGCCCGACGGAAGCGATCCCGCCGCGCTGGACTACATCGAGATCGAGCTGGCTAAGTAGTCCGTGCCTGACTCTTGCTCCTTAACGCCGCTGCTGTGCGTTGCGGCTAGATTCCAGGGGCGTGCCTCGCCGTTACGCCGAGCCTTCCGCTGCACTGGCGTGCGCCGCGCGCATCTGTTCGATTTCGTCGATGAGCTCCAGCACCTGTTCCCGCTTGCGGTCGCTTAGGTCGAGGAAGCGAATTCCCACCGTGTTACGGTCGTGAATCGCCTGGATCACGCCGCCGAGCCGGAATGGGATTCCTTCAAGCCGGAACTCCGTCTCTACTCGCGTGTAAATCCCCACCGGGAAGCGCTCATCGGTGCGGATGCGGCAGCCTGTAAGGCTCAAGTCCAGAATGCGCCCCCGTAGCGTGGATCCAACATTGACCAGGAGAATCGTCGCAGTCGTATCAACCTCATGGCGGCTCTGCTGGCGGCGTTCGCGCCCCACGGGTTTTCGCGCAGATGGCGGTCCGGCCTCCAGCTGAGCAAGTGGATGCGTAGCCACTTGCTTCGCCACCAGCAGATTCACGGCTTCGGCCCGGGCCTCCGCGGCTTCCCCCATCGTGCAAATTACGTTGGCCAACTCCACCATGCGCTGCGGAATCACATTCACGAAGCGAATGCCGAGAAGGTTTTGCCCGTCAGTCCATTGCAGGATGCCGCGAAGTCGGAACGAGATTCCCTTGATCTTGAAGAAGACCTCAACAGGCAGGAGGGCACGGGCTGCGACCGGCTCATTTACGCGGAGACGACAGCCCTCCTGGCTCAAATCAACCAGACGAGCTTCGTGCGGTGCACCATAGCCAACGAAAAGAACTACGGAATCTTCATCGACAGAGTAGCGCGGATCGGAGCGGCGCTCCGGCTGCTGGGCCGCAAACTCGTCCCTGTCTTCCCACGCGCCCATGGCCTGCTCCGCTCAAGCATTCAGCGGAGATCAGTGCTCGTCGGTCAAATCCGATCGCTGGTCCGATGCCTGGTCCCACGGCTCGACGGGCGCGGCCTCTGCAGCTTCGCGGCCCATCAGGCGGTCGTAGCGATACACGTCGCTGGTAGTGCCCAGCGACTCGTTATACAAACTGATAGCGCCGATAAGCTGCGTCAGCTCCTCGCTGAACGCGTGTATCGCCTGCAATTGACTGGCCGTCGCAGATAGCTCGTATTGGGAAGTCTTAATGAACTTCTGGTACCCACGGTCCAGAAGCCGCCCCACTTCGCCCTTCACCAACACTCCGGGACGGACGACGTATGCTGCCGGTGTATCTTCCGGATCCTCGGCGCGGCGTGCCGGCACAAGAATCGCTCCGACTCCGTGCTTGCTCACCAGCGTACCTCCGGAGGCGTCGGCAAGCTGGGTCACTTCGAACGAGTGTGCGCGCAACAGTTCCAGCGTCTGATCGAAGTTCGCATGGCGGGATTGTCTCTTCATGAAGGCAGCCTATCTTGGAACAATATTGTATGGAGCCGTCGAATCCTTGTAACTCCAATCTCGCACACCCGTGTTCCGCGCTGCAATTCCTCTCAGTCGCATTGTCCTCACGATCCGAACTGCTCCCCTGACCCGGCCCCGCGCTAGCTGGATTCTTGATCGCCGAACGAATTCCACCGCCCCTCGGAAAATCAAAAACTTCTTTACACAACTTGGCGTGGGGCTTCATAATCGCTTTGCCCTGGAGAGCTTGCGCTTCCCGTTTTCCATCCCCAATCGCAAAGAAACTCCGAGCCAATCAAGGAGGATTCCCAACAAATGAAAATCATGCGCCCCGCTCTGTTCGCTCTGTCTATCGCGGCCGGTGGAAGTCTGTTCGCCGCGGCACAGGAAATGCATCACCCGCCGAAGGTCCTCTTAATCGAGCGGGAGTTTATCAAGCCAGGAAAAGCCGGCTCGCTGCACGACAAGTCGGAGAGCCATTTTGTGGCTGACATGGCCGCGGCCAAGTGGCCCACTCACTACATCGCCCTGAATTCGCTGTCGGGCAAATCGCGGGCCCTGTTTCTCGTCGGCTATGATTCCTTTGCAGCTTGGGAGACCGACAATAAGGCCACCGACAAGAATGCAACACTCTCCGCGGAGATGGACAAGGACAGCATCGCCGACGGCGAACTGCTCGACGGGATTGACCAGTTTGTCTTCACCTTCGACGAGGACTTGAGCTACCGTCCCGATGTTGACATTACGCAGGTCCGCGACTTCGAGGTTACGTCGTTCCACATCAAGCCCGGCCACGATAAGCAGTGGCGCGAGCTTGTCGCTTTGGTTATCGATGCCTACAAGAAGGCCGGGACCAGCGCACATTGGGCAGCCTATGAGATCGCGTACGGCGGCGACCATGAGTACGTGGCCTTCAGTCAGGATAAGTCGTTGGCCGAAATCGACACCGGCTTTGCGGAGGACAAGCAATTCCGCGATGCACTCGGCGACGACGGGCTGAAGAAGCTGGGTGAACTCGAAGCGGACTCCATCCAGGATTCCGATGCGGAGTTGTTCGCGGTCAATCCGCGGCAGAGCTACGTACCCGACGAATGGATCAAGGCTGCCCCGGATTTCTGGAGGCCGAAGCCTGCGGCGTCCGCCGCCAAACCGGCCGCCAAGCCCGCAGCAAAACCCGCGCAGTAGCTCTTCAACCCAACGTCTCGCGCCGGCGGCTCTGCCCTCTGCGGAACCGCTGGCTGCAAGATTGCATTTGGCGCCGGCCCGATACACCGAACCCGGTAAACTGAAAACGACCGGAGATTCCGCGCCATGAGCACCCCCACGAACAACGGTATTCCGCAAATCAGCGTGCAGGAACTCAAGCGGCGCCTCGACGCCGGCGACGATCTGATGATCCTCGACGTCCGCGAACCCTACGAGTACCAGATCGCCAACATAGGCGGCACGCTCATTCCGCAGAACGAAGTGCCACGGCGACTGGCCGAGATCGATCGCAACCGCGAAATTGTTGTCCAGTGCCGTTCCGGCGGCCGCAGCCAGCGCATCGCCGAGTTTCTCGCGCAGCAGGGCTATCCCAATGTGAAGAATCTTGCTGGAGGTATCCTCGCGTGGGCCGATCAGATCGACCCGAAGGTGCAAAAGTACTGAACACGCACTTCACCGCGTACGATCCATCCGGCGTCGCAGCCCGAAAGATTATGACCCTCGACTCTCCAGTTCTCACTGGTAGCCACATTCGACTCGAGCCGCTGTCGCCGGCTCACGCTGACGGTCTCGTTGCTGCATCCTCGGGCGATCCAAAGCTCTATCAGTGGAGCGCCGTGCCCATCGGCCGCGACGCCGTTCTCAGCTACATTGAAACGGCGCTCGCAGGTCGCGAAGCCGGCACGGTGCAGGCCTTTGCCACTGTCCGAATGGCCGACGGCATCGTCATCGGCTCCACGCGCTTTTTCGACATCGATCACTGGGCCTGGCCCGCGGGCCATCCGCGCCACGGACGTAAGGATCCCGACACATGCGAGATCGGCTACACATGGCTCGTGCACGAGGCTATTCGCACCGGTGCAAACACCGAGGCCAAGCTGCTGATGCTCACGCATGCTTTTGAAGTGTGGGCGATGCTCCGCGTCTGCCTTCATACTGACGCGCGCAACAAACGCTCGCAGGCGGCCATCGAACGCATCGGAGGTAAGTTCGAAGGCGTACTTCGCGCGCACAGGATAGCCGCGGATTTCACGGCGCGCGACTCCTGGCGCTACTCGATTCTTGCCGCGGAGTGGCCCGAGGCGAAGAGTCGCCTCATGGCACGCTTGCGGCCTGCCTGATTCACCTGAGTCGTTTCCGGATTGTTGACAGGCTTGCCGGTGTTTATCGCGTTGGCTTCGCGCCAAACAGTCTTCTGAACCACCCGGGCTTTCGCTCGCAATAAGGCGTCCGTTGGCGTTTTGAGTGTAAGTGATAGTCTCTGCATCGCTGGCAGTCGCCGTGCCGCTCACAATCCCTCTTGGGGCATGTGCACACGGCTGGCCGCTCGCCGACGATGGCAAAAACCCTCGACCCGGCTCTCATGACGCTTCGAGAGCGGGTTTCCCGTTCTCGTCCATCTTGCCAAAGATCATTTTGCCACTCGCGGTCTGCAGCACGCTGGTTACGGAGATGCCGACGGAGCGCCCGATCAGCTTCCGTGCGTGATCCACCACCACCATCGTGCCATCATCCAGGTAGCCCACGCCCTGGTTGTACTCCTTGCCTTCTTTCAGGATCACGACGTTCATGCGTTCGCCCGGCAGGACCACGGGCTTGAGGGCGTTGGCCAGGTCGTTGATGTTCAGAACGTCCACATGGTGCAGGTGAGCCACCTTGTTCAGGTTGAAGTCGTTGGTGACCACCTTGGCCTCCCACTTCTTGGCCAGCTCCAGCAGCTTCAGGTCCACTTCGCGGATAGAAGGGAAATCGTCGGGCACAATCTGCACTCGGATCCTGTCGTTGGACTGCATGCGCTGCAGCATATCCAGGCCGCGGCGTCCGCGCTGGCGCTTCGACCCATCGGTGGAGTCGGCAACGATCTGCAGTTCGCGCAGCACGAACTCCGGAACCACCAGCATGCCATCAATAAAGCCGGCCTCGGCGATGTCGGCGATGCGGCCGTCGATAATGACGCTCGTGTCCAGCACTTTGGCGCTGCGCCGCGTAGGCTTATCGCCCGAGAATACGGTGCCCAGCGCGGCAGGATTCAGCAGGTCGCCCTTGCTGGCGCCCACCAGCAGGCCCACATAGGTCATGAGAAACAGCACGAAGATTTGCAGGACTGCTGAGTTGGAGCTGGAGAGCGGAGCCGCGCGCAACACCAGGCAGAATAGCGCGGCGCCGACGATTCCGAGCACGCTGCCCACAACGGCGCCGATTAGTCGCCGCAGCGTGAGAGCCCTGACCCGCAACTCGAAGATGATGACAGCGCAGGCCGCGACCGCTCCCGCGATTGTGCCCTCCCAACCCGTCTGGAGTCCAAAGGGCCGAAGGAAGTAACAAACCGTGGCAAGCAATACGACAAAAAGAAGACGTAAAAGAACCAGGTCCATACGAACCAACTTTCACCGGCAGCTGTACGTTGCCGCCGGCCGATGGCTACCGATGGCGAGTATGCCCACTGCGATGCACCATCGTCAAGAGGGAAGCCGGGAAGGCTCGGAACCGGGAACAGGCAATACGGATTAGCCCGGAACTAATGGTCAATAGCCAATGGATAGTAGAAGAGCGCTATCTCGCGGATTCCGCGTCGAAATGAATCAAAAGCGACCGATTCAATTGGCGGCACGCGCAGGTCTTTTCTTCTATTCCCTGCTGGCTATTCCCTACTGGCTGTTTTTCTCACGAAGCGGCAGCCAAAGCCTCATCTTGGTGGATACGCTGCGCGCCCTTGCGCGGGCCGCGCTTGCGCGCGCTCATCACTTTCACGCGCTCCAGCAGTTCCAGCGACGAGCAGCCCTTCCTCGCCATCACCGCATCGGCCACATGGATCTCTCCACCCGCCGCCTGCCCATCGGCGAGCAGGAGCATGGGCACGTGGGACCGCATGCGCTTGAGCCGCTCTGCAAGCTGAATTCCACTCATCTGGGGCATGTTGGTGTCGGCCAGGATTAGGTCGATTTGCGGCGTCGCCGAAAAAACGGCGATCGCCTCCTGGCCATTTGAGGCCGCCAGCACGCGGTAGCCATTCGTTGCCAGCGTGAACTTGAGCACGGAGAGCTCTTGTTCGTTGTCATCTACACAGAGAATCACTTTCTTTGGACGCATGGTCTTGGGGTTGCTCCTGGGTTCAAATTCACTGACATGTTTCAAGGCAACAGTTGGATACCCGCCCGGTGCGCGGGTTCAAGTGTTCATGGTTTGGCCCGGTCCCCGGAGAAAGACGTGCTCACGTTATCTGGATCGATGCGACCGGCTTGCCGGAGAGGAGATCCGCAACCCAGGAGGGCGCGGCTGCTCACACAACCGGCGACCGGCACAAGACCCTCCGCGGCTAAAGTCTAACTTCGCGGTCAAGTGCACAGCGGTTTGGCGCGCAATAGAACTGCAGAGGAAACGCGCCGAGGAATTGTCTGCAACGAATCGAAACATTACGAGTAACGGAGGTTCATGAAAAGAGGGAATAAGAAACGAAGACGGCGCTGAAAATCCAACTGAAACAAATTGAAAACGCCTACTAACAACACACACCATCACTTGCGAAGATGAATTTCTGTTGAAACCATGTGCATCACGGCAGGAAAAGCTGTCCTTTTGCTACAAGAACTGTGCTGCCCGCAACGCGCACATCGCGGACCCTCGCCGTTTCTCTGTTGGCGGAAAGGAAAAGATTGCTCGGTCGACCCATCTCCACACCTTGTCGCAGGTGCACCCGCTTGCCAGATGAAACTGCACCGCGAGCCACGAGATACGCGATGGCGCAACCGGCTGCCGAACCCGTGGCCGGATCCTCTCCGCCGTAGAACTGCATGCGTGCCCTGTACTTCGTTGCGTCCTGGTTTTGCTCGAGTGCAGGGGCAAAGACATAGAACCACCTTGCCCCTCGCTCGCGCAGCCACGCGGTAGCCTCCTCCTGATCCACCTTGAGGCGCGCCAGAGCCGCCTCGGAGCGAAGGGCCACAATGGCGAAGGCTGTTCCCGTCGAAACGACCTGTGGCGGCAAAGCAGGATCGAGGTCGTCCACCTCCAGACCTGCCAGCCGAGCGACAACCGTTGCATCCAGCTCTGCGCCGAACTCCGGATCCCGTTGGGTCATTTCACCGAAGACTCCCGTGGAGCCGCCAGCATTCTGCTCGAATCGCACGGGTACCGGCCCAATCTCGAGCGCCAGGGTCACCGTGTCGCCCTGCAATGTCTCCGGCGCCAGGGCCTTAAGCACTCCCGCCGTGCCCAGCGTGGGATGCCCGGCAAAGGGCAGCTCTTCGCGCGGAGTGAAGATGCGCACGCGCACCCCCTCAGCCCGCTCGATCTCCGCCGGCCTGCGCTCGACAAACGTCGTCTCCGAGAGGTTGAACTCGCGCGCAATCGCCTGCATCCGCTCGGTGGCCAAGCCACACGTATTCATCACCACGGCCAGCGGATTTCCGGCCAGCGGCTCGGTGGTGAAAGCGTCTACGACAAAGTAATCGAGGTTCGGCAATGTCTTGCGTGCCTCCGTTGTGGATTGAGTGTACGATCAACTGGAATCCGGCGCACTTGTGGAAACGCGCGCTCCTGTGGAAACGCTCATTGGACGTTGACGATGAAGGAATTATTTGCTGCCGCATCGATCATCGACGCCGCAAGCCTTACAAAGGCGAGAGCGGGCCACTGATCACTGACAACTGACCCCTGAAAAATGTCGTCAGAGCTGGATCAGCGGCCGCGGCTGCCGGATTCGGGAGCGATCGAGGAACAGCCTCAAGCGGAGAGCTTCGGCGCGTTCAACGGCCACAAGGCGCATCTGACGGCGCACGTGGTCGATGTCATCCAGCCGGTCCAATTGCGCTTCGTCGTGATCGGCGTCGCGTTCCAGCCGAGCGATGCGCTCTTCAATGGTTTGACGGAACCGCGGACTGATCTCGAATCCATCTTGGGCAGCGCATTGGATCGTCATTGAAGGACACCTCGAAGCGGGAATCACTGAAGTCGAAGTTTTTTCTCCCGCGACCTCAAGTTTCCTTTATTGCTGCCGATACTACAGAAGCGCCCTTCCCTGCGCCAGATTACGGCGTCGCGCAACTTCCGTAACCCACTGTCCAAAATTGCTACAGTTCGCAGTTTCTTGGGCGCGTTCAGATAAGGGCCCGAACGACGCGTCAGCAACCGTGCGCTGAGAACTGTGAACTCTGAACTTCGAACTGTCTTCACCTCTCCGCCACAACCCCCAACTCAATTTGGGTTCCATCCTCGAATTGAATGTTCTTGAGTGAACACAGTAGCACGCCTGAAGACGAGCTGTTGCCAGCGAGCATCACGCCAGGAATGCCCGTCGGACGGGGCCGGGCGCGAGCTGCCGCAACACCGTGAGCGCCGGCATCTACGCTCAAATCGCCGCTTTCCCCCGCTCCTGTGTTTACCGCTGAACCCGGATTGCGATTCGCTCTGTCGCTCGCTGAACTGGCCCCATCTGTGGTCCGGTCAACTGCGCCGCCTCGCAGACCGCCGGTGCCGTTCGTCATTCCTCCGCCTCGGCCATAGGCTGGACCGTCGCCGACGTCCACCCTTTCGCCGCCACTCATGGGCATGCCAATCATTCCGTCGTCGCTCCTCGAACTCGCGGCCAAGGCGCTGGCGCTCGGGTTCACCCCGCGGATCAACGAGTAAATTGCAATGCTCTGCCCGTTCTTCAACTCCGCGTGATCGAACGCAATGGCGATTCGCGCCGGCCCATGATCCGTGTCGTACGCCTGCGCCTCGATGATGTGCCCCACCAGCCGTGAGCCTTTCGGAATCACGGTGCCGTCGGAGGTCTGTACCTTCTCTGCGGTCTTGAGCACAATGCGATCGCCCACTTTGGCCGTCTTTGAATCCAGCTTGCCTTCAAGCTCGCCGGTGACCAAATTCATCTCATAGGCGTGCGAGGCTGCCAGATCGCCGAATCCTCCAGCGGCCGGTGCGTAGGTCACCTTTGCGGGGTCATTCGCCGATGAGTTTGCATTCGCGTCTGCGCCGGAGTCTTGCGCCAGGAGGGGAATGCCGGTAAGCGTGGCGATGGTCACCGCGAGGGTGATTGCGGTCTTCATTCGGTGATCCTTTTGAAAGCCCCGTCCGCGTCCAGGCCGGAGGATCAAATGCGGTGTAGGGATTCTTAGTTTCCCGGCGACGGTGCGTAGTAGCCCTTGCGCACCTGCACTTTCAGATTTTCGCCGTTATCGCCGTGACATTCCAACCCGATGTGCCGGAATGACCCGTCCTGCTTGGTATTGCTGGGGGTGTAACTGGCCACGTACTGCGTCCGCAGCTCGGCTTCGATCTGTTGAAACGCTGCTTGCAACTTGGTGCCGTTGTTGCCGACGTCTATCAGCCGGCCTCCACTCTCGTCCGAGATCTGTTTTGCCGGGGAATAGCCGTAATAGCCCTCTCCCTGGCTCCAGTACATGGCCCGGTCGGCAATCAGGATCACGTAAATGATGACGTTGTTTCTTTCCGCAGCGGCGATGGCGTCGCGGATCTTGTGATCGCTGCCCTCATCCTCGCCATCCGTCAGGATAATCAGCGCCTTGCGGCCGCTCTCCTGGTTGAGTTTGTTGTTCGTGGCTTCGTAAATGGCGTCATAGAGCACCGTGCCCTTGGGATCGCTGATGGGGACCGGGCCGCCGCCGAGCCCGGGAGGGCCCAGAGATCCGCCGCCTATGTTGATCTGCGCTTTGTCCATGGCGCGCGCCAGCATGTGGGGACTGTTGGTAAAGTCCTGCAGCAGGTCGATATTCACATCGAATGAGGCCAGAAAGGCTTCATCCTGTTTCCGCAAAACCTGCTCCAAAAATTGGCTGCCAGCCTGTTGTTCCAGCGGCAGCACGCGCTGCTGGCTGCCCGAGGTGTCGAGCAGAATGCCCAAGGTAAGGGGCTGGTCGGTTTCCGCCACAAAGCTCTTGAACGTCTGCGGCGTCTTGTCCTCGGTCACCTGGCACTCATTGCGGGTGAGATGCGGAATCAGGGTTCCGCTCTTGTCCTTGACGGTGAAGAACAGGTCGACGAGGTTCACTTGCACCTTGAGGGTCTCCATCGGCGTATCTTCCGGTGGAGGAGCCGGCGCAGTGCTCACCGGAGCCCCGTCGGGCGACGGCGCAAGCTGAGCCCATCCTGGCGTCGCCAATACCAGCAAGCCGACCAAAAACGCTGCCCATCCGTATATGGGGAAACACCCTAAGCGCATGATGCTCCGTTAGACGAAAACTGAACTCCTAAGAGAGCATAACGCGCCTGTTTGCGGCCCGGCCCGAGTATAGAAAGGCAACCTAGGTGCCTTTGCCGCGTCTGATACTCTGTCAATTGCTGCCTTACGGGCATGTGTTGTGTTTTTGGCAGCGCCTGTGAAGGGCTTTGGGAGGACAACTTCGCGGTGAAAGGGTGGAAGTCAGTTGCGCCTGCGGGGCTGCTGGGTTTGGGGCTGTTTTTGGCTTCAGGAGTTGTGGCCCAACAGCAACAGCCTCCCGTTCCCGATGCGCCCACGCCGCAAGCTCCGCCGCCGCTTCCAGGAATAAACGGGGCGATCACGCCCGGGAGCGGCAACGCGGAGACTCCTGCCATTCCCAATCCCACTCCCGCCGCGGGCCCGGTAGAGGCTGGCCCCGATCAACCGGCTGCACCTCCGAGCCAGGAGCCTGCGGTCGATCAGCAGCAAGCTCCGCCGCAGGCCACTCCACCTAAAGAAGGCAATGCCGCAATGGCAACGTTCCGCGTGCAGGTCAACTTCGTCCAGGTTCCAGTCACGGTAAAGGATTCCAAAGGCAACCTGGTATCGGGGCTCACGTGGCGCGACTTCACCGTCTACGAGGGGAACACCCGCGAGCCGCTGCGCGTGTTTAGCGTGGATCCTCAGCCACTCTCCATCGCTTTTGTGATCGATCAAACACTTCCCTCGAACATCATGTCTCAGGTGAACAACTCCATGGGCTCCATCCAAGGTGCTCTAGCGCCCTATGACGAGGCTGCAGTCTTCACCTACGCCAATGGCCCCAAAGAGTGGACGGGCTTTACCGGCGCGCAGAGCGCCCGCTTGCCTGCCGTACTTTCATTAGCGCAGGCGACTGGCAGCGACCCGATGGTCCCTGACCCAAGTTCTCCGTTCTCGGCTTGCGCAATTTCGATCAACGGAAATTGCCCCGACCCGAACCTCCAGCCAGGCAAGTCGACGCAGACGATTGGGGAACTCAATCTTCCCAAAGAGATTCACACCCTGAACGACGCCATCCTGGCCGCTGCCAAGGAGCTTTCCACGCGTCCCAAGGACCGCCGCCGCATCATCTTCGTTATCTCCGACGGCAAGGAGTACGGCAGTAAGGCCACCTGGAAGGAAGTCGTGCGCTACCTGCAAACCAACAAGATCGCCGTTTTCGGAACGTTGGTGGGTGACACGGCGCACTGGGGTGGGGAATGGGTTGACCGCATCCACATCCCCCTCACAGGTGTCTACGACAACATCCTTTACAGGTACACTGCCGAGACAGGCGGCGATTACTATGCCGAGGGCAGCGTGAACGGAATCGAGCGAAGCTACACCCGAATTGCCGAAGAGGCCCGCAACCAATACACGCTGGGCTACCTGACCAGCGAGTCGTTCTACGACGACAAATTCCGCCCCATCGATGTGCGAGTAGACCGGCCTAACGTTACAGTGATCGCCAAGCGCGGTTATTATCCTTCCGCGCAGGATTACAAGTAAGCCTGCGCCGCTTTTCAGCCTCATGAACGCGAAAGCCCGTGCGTAGCACAGGCTTTTGTGTTTCGCTTAAAGTTGTAGCGCCTTGAATCGCGAATTTGGACGATGCGGCACAGCCCGAAGTCGCCGTGTTGGCTGCTAAGGCAGCGTCGATTCCAGCGTCTTATTTAGGCTCGACCGGTGCGTTCGAAGCCGCAGGCGGGGGTGGTGTGTTCTGCTGCTGAGCAGGCGGCGCTGGCGGTGGCGGATCGGGTGTGCCTTTTATTCCCTCGCGGAAGCCCTTCAATCCCTCGCCCAATCCTTTGCCCAGCTCCGGCAACCGCTTGGCCCCGAACAGCACAAACGCAAGGATGGCCAGCACGACGATGTGCCACGGCTGAAGTAGATCGCCCATCGATATTCCTCCGCGCGCTAAACCATATGCTGCGCGCTATTTCAACTCTCTATTGTCGCACAAACCCGCAGCAGGATGCTCTTTGACGGGCAGATGTGGCAGACTGGGAAGAATCATGGAGGTCTCTCAATGAAGACCGTCAAGCTGCTCGCCCTGGCGGGATTACTGGCGCTCGGCGGCGCCGCGGCCAAGTCCGCCGGCCGTGACATCTATCCCGATCCTTCCCAAGCCAGGGCCGACCTTGCCGCTGCCCTTAAAACGGCCGCTGCGACGCACCGCCGCATTCTTCTGGACTTTGGCGGCAACTGGTGCGGTGACTGTCAGGTGCTGGATCTTTACATGCACGACAGCAAGAACCAGCCTTTAATTGAGTCGAACTTCGTCGTGGTCCACATCAACATCGGCCATTTCGACGCCAATCAGGACATCGCCGAAAAGTATGAGGTTCCCCTCAAAAAAGGCGTGCCCGCGCTGGCCATCCTGAGCGAGCACGGCGCGCTGCTTTACAGCCAGAAGAACGGCGAGTTTGAAGCCATGCGGCGCATGGAGTCGTCGGCGCTGACCGAGTTCTTGGTGCAATGGAGACCCGCGCGTCCGGGATGCTCGGCTGTTGTGGTCAACTGCTAGAGCGCATCCAAACGGCACGGCCAAACGCGCCGCCCCAAAGGAGACTCGATGCACCCGGTCGATGACAACGACGGCCATGGCG
The DNA here is from genome assembly GCA_964468605.1 of uncultured Occallatibacter sp. GTDB lineage: Bacteria > Acidobacteriota > Terriglobia > Terriglobales > Acidobacteriaceae > Telmatobacter. Next base: position 27,530 of record CAYYKV010000001.1, read on the forward strand.
CAGATCGCTCCATCACTACGCTTTCAAGCCGTGAGGTCTACCGCAATAGCTGGATGCGCGTGCGCGAAGACGAGATCCTGCGCTCCAATGGCCAAAAGGGCATCTATGGCGTGGTAGAGAAGCACGACGGAGCCATCATTCTGCCCATCGACGACGGGCGCATCTGGCTGGTGGAACAGTATCGCTACACCATACAAGAGCGTGCTCTGGAGCTGCCCCAGGGCAGTTGGGAGGAGTCGATCGAAGATCCCGAGGAACTGGCGCGCGGCGAGTTGCAGGAAGAGCTCGGACTTAATGCCACGCAAATGATTCAACTTGGCAACTTGTGGATTGCCTACGGCTTCGCGCGCCAGCGCCAGCATGTGTTTCTGGCATCGGGTCTCTCGCCGGCGGAGAAAAACCCCGACGCCGAAGAGCACGATTTGGTGAGTCATTCCGCTTCTATTTCGGATTTTGAGCGCATGATGCTCGACGGGACGATCAGGGACCAATGCACGCTAGCGGCTTGGGGCTTGTATCTGCTTTGGAAGGCTCGGCAAGGGTAAGCCACCTGCTCATCCCGCCTCTTCAGACGCCGCCATCCGGCGCGTGACTCGCGTCACAAGCCAAAACCCGCAATTCCTGAATAATCAAGCCTGAACGAGCAGCACGGAACGACCTTCGCGCTGGCGCGCGGGTGCGCATGGGTTCTGTGCGAGGAGCAATCCGCCTTGGTCCAAGGCTCCGGAACGTGAAACAGGGATCGAAGCGAAGCGCGAGACAAACCATGTTCAAGATCGTTGAAGCCTGCACCGCCGGTCTCAATATCCGGCAGCTTATCGTTTTGGCGCCGCGTATCGCACGCAAGCAGCGGCCAGGGCAATTCGTCATCCTGCGGCTTCACGACCAGGGCGAGCGGATTCCTCTCACTATCAAGAGCGCCGATCCCGCGACCGGCACCATCACTATCGTTGTGCAAGCCGTCGGCAAGACAACTTCGCTGCTCAACTCGCTTGAGGCGGGCGACTCAATTCTCGATGTCGTCGGTCCTCTGGGCCGGCCCTCCGAGATACGGAACTACGGAACGGCCGTGATTTTGGCCGGAAGCGTGGGCACTGCCATGGCGCTGCCTACAGCCAACGCGCTTCGTGAGGCCGGCAATCACGTCATCTTCATTGAAGGCGCTCGCAGCAAAGAGATGGTGGTCTTTGAAGACGAGGTACGCTCCGCAAGCCATGAGGCGTACCTACTCACAGATGACGGCAGCTACGGCGAACGGGGCCTCGTTACGAAGAAGCTCAATGAGTTGCTCGCTGGCGGCCGCAAGCTCGACTTCGTGCTCGCCGTAGGTCCTGTGCCCATGATGCGCGCAGTGGCCGAAATCACCGCGCCGCTGGGCATCAAAACCATGGTCAGCCTGAATTCGATCATGGTCGACGGCACAGGGATGTGCGGAGGCTGCCGCGTGCTTTTGGGTAGTCAGAGCAAGTTTGCCTGCGTCGACGGGCCGGAGTTCGACGCTTCGCTTGTGAATTTTGACGTGCTGTTGCAGCGCAACGCCATGTATCGCGGCCAGGAGTGCCAGTCCCTGAAAGAGTTTGAGCGGCATAAGCAGGAGGAACTCGTCGCACTGCGCGCCGCGCTGGCCACCAAAGAGAAAGAGGCGGCGCAACTGCGCGCAAGGCTCGAAGCACAGGGGGAGAAGAGTCATGCCTGACGCGCCGGCGATCACCGCAAATTCGCGTCCCCTCAAGGAGCGGATGCAGATTCCGCGCGTACAAATGCCGGAGCTCGATCCGCGACTACGCTCACATAACTTTGAGGAAGTGAACCGGGGATTGGCTGCTTCCGGCGCCGTGACAGAAGCCACACGCTGCATCGCCTGCGCCAGGCCCGGTTGCCAGGCGGATTGCCCGGTAGGCGTCAAGATCAAGGAGATTGTGGCGCTGATTGATTCTGGCGATTTTCTGGCCGCGGCCCGGAAGATGCGTGAGGACAATGCACTGCCAGCCATCACCGGCCGAGTGTGCCCGCAGGAGAGCCAGTGCGAGGGCGGTTGTGTGCTCGGCAAGAAGGGCGAGCCGGTAGCTATCGGCAACCTCGAGCGGTTTATCGCCGATTTCGAGCGCGGTAGCGGCCGGCTCGGACTGCCGGCCATTGCTCCGCCCACGGGCAAGAGTGTAGCCGTAGTGGGCAGCGGCCCGGCGGGACTTTCAGCGGCCGGCGATCTGGTTCAGAAGGGCCACCGCGTACGCGTTTTTGAGGCGCTTCACGAGCTCGGCGGCGTCCTCGTCTATGGCATTCCCGAGTTCCGCCTGCCCAAGGCAATCGTGAAGGAAGAAGTCGACAATCTGCGACGCATGGGCGTGGAGTTCGAGACCAACGTGGTCGTGGGCAAGAGCGTGACGCTTGACGAGTTGATGCGCGTGGAGGGCTACGACGCGGTCTTTGTGGCCACCGGTGCTGGCCTGCCCGTTTTTCTTGGGCTTCCCGGCGAGCACCTGAATGGCGTCTACTCGGCCAATGAGTTCCTCACTCGCACCAATCTGATGCGCGCCTACAAGTTTCCCGAATTCGATCAACCAATTTACGACTGCTGTGACCGCGATGTGATCGTTGTCGGTGGCGGCAACACAGCCATGGACGCAGTGCGCACCGTGCAGCGGCTTGGCGCAAAAACCGCGACGCTCGTCTATCGCCGCTCCGAAGCCGAAATGCCCGCTCGCGCCGAGGAAGTAAAGCACGCGCGCGAAGAGGGCATCGAGTTCCGCATGCTGACCAACCCGGTCGAGTTCCTCGGCAACGAAAATGGCTGGCTCACCGGCGCTCGTTGCGTGCGCATGGAGCTGGGCGAGCCCGATGCCGACGGACGCCGCCGCCCCGTACCGATCCCCGGCTCGGAGTTCGTGTTGCCGGTCAACGTAGCCATCATCGGCGTGGGAACAACCGCCAATCCGCTCATCCAGAGCACCACGCCGGATCTCGCGACCAACAAGCGAAACTACATCGTGGCCGATCCCGAGACCATGCGGACTTCGAAACGCGGAGTCTTTGCCGGCGGCGACATTGTCACAGGCGGAGCCACCGTGATCCTGGCCATGGGAGCGGGACGCAAAGCCGCGAAAGCGATCGACGAGTATCTGAAGACCAGCGATTGGAGCTGACGGATTACGTCTCTGCATCAAAAGAAAGGGCGGCAAAGCTTTCGCTCTGCCGCCGCCCTGTCCCTGGGTTGTCTTGAAGGTGCTGCAGTCTTGCGAAACCTTTCTGCTTATTGCAGGAGCTTGGTCACTTCCTGCTGCACTTGGTTAGCCTGCGCTAATGCAGCGATGCCGGTCTGGCTCAGAATCTCGTACTTCGACATGTTCGAAGTTGCCGAGGCGTAGTCGGTAGCCTGGATCGCGTTCTGCGCCGAAACCACGTTCTCCTGCTGGGTGCTCATAACTTGGCTCAGCGAATTGAGAGTGTTGATCTGAGCGCCGATGTAGCCATCCTGCGCAGCCACGTCGCTGATGGAAAGATTCAGCAGGTTCAGCGCGGATTGAGCGTTTGCCTGGTTGAGGAGGTTGGTGTTGCTCAGATCGTCGCCCGCGCTGTCGGAATAGCTCATGGTCGCGATGCCGCCTTGGCCGTTGGGGTCGGCAGTAAGGAGAGAGCTCACCGCCTGCCCGGTGGCCGCATCCTCCATGGTGGCTCCGCCCGCGGGATTGGTGACTCCAATCGAGTAAAACGCAGCCGCTGGAGTCCAGGTCGCGGCCGCGTTTCCGTCCGTCGTATCTTCCACGTTGGTGGGCACTATGGCCGTCTTGGAGCTTTCCGAAGTAAACGAGATGCTGGCATCCACGCCGGCACCGCCGCCGGTGTAAGTTGCCGTGATCCCGTAGCCGAGGCCGCTGATGTATGTGGCCAGAGCGTTCATCGTGGTGGGGACGCCACCCACCCCCAGAACCAGAGTGTGCGTCACGCCCGACGAGTCAGTGATTGCGAGACTCCCGGAGAGGACATCGCCGTCAGCACCGGCGCCAGCCACGGGTAGCGCCAGCGAGCCGAGTGAACCCGGCGCAACCCCGCTACCCACGCCTGCACCCGAGCCGGAGAGCTGGATGCCGGTATCGGTGCCGACGCCCGCAGCCACTGCCTGCTTGCCTGCCTGCGCTGCAGTAGAGAAGGTTGCGGTCAAGCCCAGGTTCGCGTTGTTGATGGCGCTAATCATGCCCGCGACCGTATCCGCGTATCCGGTGGCGCCGCCCACACTGATTTGGGCGGTTTGGGTGGCGACAGCGCCGCCCGCTCCCGTGGCCTGGTAATAGACGTTGAGCGTCGTTGTTCCATTGACGAAGGCATCGCCAAGCGTCGCATCTGTGCCGGCCTTCGACAGGTCGATAAACACGTTGCTCTGTCCGTTGCTATAGGACATTGTGCCGTTCGTGTCGCCCAGTGCCGAAGAAGACAAGGAGTGAATATTCAGGTCGTCGACCGACGAGCCCTCAGTCGAAGAGTCGCCAGTGTAAATGGATACTACCGTGCCGTCGAACACCTGCTCCTGGTTGTAGGTGGTGGTCGATCCAATGTTGGTGATCTCTGCCAGGATGGATTGATACTCCTGGTTTGCCGCACCCTCCTGGGTCGAATTGAGGGTCCCGTTTGAGGCTTCGGTAGCCAGCGTTACGGCGCGGTCGAGCAGGCTCGTCACCTGCGACAGTGCGCCGTCTGCCACCTGAAGCAGACCTACGCCCTCCGTGGCATTGGTTCCTGACTGCGTCAGCGCAACCGAATTAGCCTCCAGTCCGTTGACCAGCGAAAGTCCGGCCGCATCGTCCGCTCCGGAGTTGATGCGCGACCCCGACGACAACTGCTGCAACACCGTCTGCAGGCTGGCGTTCGTGTTGTTGAGGTTGTTCTCAGCGTAGATTGCCGACAGATTGTTCAAAACACCGAGGGCCATGGGGTCAACTCCTTCTCGGATGCCGCGTGGTCCGCAAATCCGTTGGCGCCTCGTTGGTCTTGCCAAAGCCGCCATCACTTCCGGATGGGCCTGTTCGCATCCACCCCCTTCATCGGTCCATGCCGAAATAACTTTAGTCATCTCCTTCAAGTTTTTTTCGAGCCTCGGTTGTTTCGCTGTGATTCAAGGTGTCGCCCGGACGAACAAACGCTGTCGCAGCTCGCTCCAGTCGCTGTCTCGATGCTGTGCACCTGTTTGTCTCGCTTCGAGGCAATGTGTCCACAGGTCTCGCCTCGCCCTCAGGGCGCTCTCTTGTTCATTTCAGAACTCAGAGACGCAGAAGCATCATGCTCTCCGGCGTTTGCCGAAAGGCCTGAGCCAATGTGGTGATTGCCGTCTACGCTAGTTCCTTGCGCGTTGGTTTGTGCCCCCACAGGCCGTAGTAGGCCACGTAGAGATAACCGACGATGGGAATGATGAATGCGTACTGGATGCTCGTCTTGTCGGCCAGCAGCCCAAACAAGGGCGGGATCACAGCGCCTCCAACATTGCCAATGGTCAGCACGCCCGAGCCTTTGCTGGTAAGCGGCCCCAGCTCCGCCACGCCCAGCGCAAAGATGGTTGGGTACATGATGGAGTTGGCCAGCCCGGTCAGCACAAGGCACGCGATGGCCACGGTTCCATGGGTGGACATTGCGGCGCACAGCAGCGCAACACCACAGAGGCCCAGAAGGACGAGCAATTTATCTGCCTTGATCCAGACCATGATGACGCTGCCGAGCAGGCGACCGATCATCATGCCGAGGTAAAACAGGCTGACCATCAGGCTGGCGGTCTCAACCTTTGTCATGCCTTGGCTGAGACAGAACTGAATCATGATCGATGCCAGAGCGATCTCCAGTCCGACATAAAAGAAGATGCCCACCATGCCGAGCACCGTGTGCGAATAGTTCCAGATGCTGCGCTCAACGGCCGGGCCACCGCTCGTGCCGGGAAGAGGCTCGCTCGTCATGGTAATGGCCGGCAGGTGCAGCATCATCACCGCGAAGGCCAGCAGCAAGAGTGTGATGGCAATCGCGATGTAGGGCCCCTCGAGCATATGGGCGGTGGCGGCTGGGTCTAACGTTATTTTCGGATCGGTAAGGATGAAAATGCCCGCGACCCACGGAGCGGCGAGTGAACCGATGGAGTTGACGGCTTGCGCCAGCGTAAGCCGCGCGGGGGCGCTGCGCTCCGGCCCGAGAATCGAGACATATGGATTGGCCGAGGTCTGAAGCCCGCACACGCCCGAGGCCAGCACAAAAATGGCAAAGAGCGTCATGTGGAAGCTGACCATGTTGGCTGCCGGAATAAAGAGCAGCGCACCCGCCACCATGACAAACAGCGAGATGACCATGGTGCGCTTGTAGCCCACCGCCTCGATCACTTTGGCGGCGGGGACCGAGAAGACAAGATAAGCGAAGAACCATGCTGCCGTGGCCAGCATGGCCTCGCCATGCCCCAGCCGGAAAACCGCCTCCAGCTTGGCCACCAGCACGTTGTTCAGGCTGGTCAGGAAGCCGAAGATTCCGAACAGAATAGCGACCGTGATGAACGGTCCGGTGTAATTGGGCGTGGTGGTCGCGGCCGCGGGATTCGAGCGTGTTGCCATAATGAGTCTTCCTCCGCCGGGTTCAAAGAAAACGGCTTGAACGGGTCCGCAAACACTCTATCCAGCGTGGCTGCTCACGTCCAGTGGAAAATGAAAAGGTTTTCATCCGGTCTCCCCTGAATAGCCAGTCCAAAAGCCTGCTGCATGCAATGCCATTTACACTGGAATTGCATGATTCCCACCCTCACATGGACCCCTGAGGGCGTCCGCTTCATCGATCAGACCAAGCTTCCGCTTGAAGAGAGCTACGTGCTCGCCACTACATACGAAGAGGTGGCTGAGATTATCGTCACCATGGTTGTGCGCGGCGCTCCCGCCATCGGTGTCTCGGCGGCCTACGGCGTTGCGCTCGGCGCGAAAGACACCAAGGCGACCACGCCATTGGAGTTCGAACCAGAGTTCGAGGCGATCTGCGCGCGGCTCGCTGGCACACGCCCAACGGCCGTCAATCTCTTCTGGGCAATCGATCGCATGAAAGCGCTGTTTGCGAAGCTGTTGGCTTCAGGCACGCCCCTCGTCCAAATCCAGGAAGAAATTCTGGCCGAGGCAAATGCGATGTACGACGAAGACATTGCCGCCTGCAAAGCAATGGGCGCATTTGGCGCGGAGCTGCTGCCGGACGAGGGCGGCGTTTTGACGCACTGCAATGCCGGTGCGCTGGCCACCTGCGGCTACGGAACCGCTCTGGGTGTGATTCGCGCCGCAGTCGAGCGCGGCAAGCGCATTCACGTTTATGCCGACGAGACGCGGCCGTTTTTGCAGGGAGCGCGGCTCACCGCGTGGGAGCTGATGGCCGACGGCATTCCAACGACCGTCATCTGCGACAACATGGCTGCCAGCCTGATGCGGCAAGGAAAGATTCAAGCAGTGGTTGTCGGCGCGGATCGCATTGCCGCCAATGGCGACACGGCAAACAAGATCGGGACCTACAACGTCGCCATTCTGGCGCGCGAACACGGCATCCCTTTCTACGTAGCCGCCCCTTGGTCCACCATCGATCTCGCCACCGCGACCGGCGAGTCGATCCCCATCGAGGAACGCCCGGCGAGAGAAGTGACACACCACGGCGGCAAGCAACTCACGCCCAACGGTGTCGGCATCTGCAACCCTGCCTTCGACGTCACTCCGGCCAAATACATCGCCGCCATCATTACCGAGCGCGGAGCGCTGCGCGCGCCGTATGCGGATTCGCTGAAAGGAATGGAGCTCGTCAGCTAAATCGCAACTTCAATCGCATTTCTACGCAAACGTACGCACTTCGCTCGAAGTGCCTCCCGCCGCGGGAATGTAGCAGCCCAGTGTGTAGTCCATCACCATGCGGTCGGCGTTGAAGCGCCACCCCAGCGTCCGGATCGTCCGCTTCATGCGCCTGATCCAGCCCCGTGGCAGCCCATCGCGATCGCGCTGGTAGTAGAGTGGAATCACTTCGTCCACAAGCACGCGATATAGCGCCTCGCCATCGCGGCTGTCATGCACATCCATATTGGAGTGCGTTCTGCCGTTTCCGATGGCGAATCCATTCAGCCCGTCATAGGCTTCCGCCCACCAGCCGTCCAAAACTGAAAGGTTCAAACCGCCATTCAAAACGACCTTCATGCCGCTCGTTCCCGAGGCTTCGAGTGGCCGTCGCGGATTGTTCAGCCACACGTCGACTCCCTGCACAATGTGGCGGCCAACATTAATGTCGTAGTCCTCAATAAAGACGAACTTTTCGCCGAAGTCCGCGTGGCGCATCATCTGCGCGATCTGCTGCAACACTCTTTTTCCCGGCTCGTCGTGAGGATGCGCCTTGCCGGCGAAAACGAACTGAACCGGGCGCTTGGCATCGTTCACCATCGCAGCCAGCCGTTCCAAATCTTTCAGCAGAAGATTGGCGCGCTTGTACGTGGCGAATCGGCGTGCGAATCCAATGGTCAGTGCATCGGGCGAGAGTACCTTGTCCAAGCGCTTCAAGGCCTCGGCCGGTTCGCTGCGCCGTTCGGCCTGCTCGTGCGCGCGGCGTCTCAGGAAGTTAAAGAGCTGTCCTTTCAGGCTGAGGTGCGTCTCCCAAAGCTCGCCGTCGTCCACACTCTCGATGGCCGACCAGGTGTGCGCCGCTCCGCTCTGCCGCTGCCAGCCCACGCCAAGATGGCGATCATACAGCCGGCGCATCTGCGGAGCGAGCCACGACGGCACATGCACGCCATTGGTTACGTGGCCAATAGGCACCGCGTCCTCCGGCCCGTCCGGATACAGTCCTCGCCACATGGCACGCGACACTTCGCCGTGAAGTGAGCTCACTGCATTCACGCGCCGCGCCAGCTTCAGGCCCAGCACCGTCATGCAAAAGGTTTCCTGGAAGTCGGTGGGATGCTCCCGGCCAAAACCCATCAGGTTCTCGTGGGAAATGCCCAGCTCATCGCGCAACGGTCCAAGGTGCTCCTCGATCAGGTCGGGACTGAAGCGGTCGTGTCCCGCGGGCACCGGCGTGTGCGTGGTAAAGATCACTTCGCGTGGAATCTGGCGGGCAGCGGAGTAGAAGTCCAGTCCCTCCTCTTCCATGCGGCTGCGAATTGCTTCGAAGACCGCGAATCCGCTGTGGCCCTCGTTCAGATGCAGAACGCCCGGCGTGATGCCCATGGCTTTCAGCGCGCGATAGCCGCCCACGCCCAGCAGCAACTCCTGGCGAATGCGCGTGCGCGCGTCGCCGCCATAGAGGCGCGAGGTCGTCTCCAGATCCTCCGGCGCGTTGCCGGCCACGTTGGAGTCCAGCAGCAGCAGATCGCAACGGCCCACCTTGGCGCGCCATACTTTGGCGCGAATCGAGCTGCCGCGCGTGGCAATTTCCACCACCACCGGCTCGCCGTTAGCGCCGATGGCCTGTTGCATCGGCAGTTGATTCACGTCGGTCTGGAGATATTCCTCACATTGCCAGGCTTCTTTGTCCAGCCGCTGCAGAAAGTAGCCCTGTCCGTAGAAAAGCCCCACCCCGATCAGCGGAATGTCCAGGTCCGATGCGCTCTTGATGTGGTCGCCCGCCAGCACTCCAAGGCCGCCGGAGTAGATCGGCAGCGACTCATGCAAGCCGAACTCCGCGGAGAAATACGCCACTGGCCGCGGCCTCAGCACGCCGGCGTGGCTGGCTCCCCAAGTGCGGTCGTCGTGAAGGTACTCCTGTTGACGCCGGAACGCGTAGTTGATGCGGCTGTGGAGCACCAACTCCGTGGCCCGCCGCTCGATTTCCGCCAACGGGATTTCGTTCAACAGTGCGATCGGATTCTGATTAAGCTGGCGCCAGCGCGCCGGATTCAGATCGCGAAACAGGCTGACGCACTCGTTGTCCCAGCTCCACCACACGTTGCGCGCCAGTTCCCACAACTTCTCCTGAGCCGGGGCGATGAAGCGGGCGAGGGTTCGCGCCTCGCTCACTACCGGCGCAACTTGGGCCGCCGCCTCCACTAGCATGCGAATTTCATTTTCGCGAAAGACTCTCTGGTCCTTGGTCTGCACTACCAGCACGCCCTGCAGAACGCCGCGGTCGATCAACGGCACGCCGAGAAACGAGTGATACTCCTCTTCGCCCGATTCCTTGAAATATTTGTAGCGCGGATGCTCGCGTGCGTCTGGAACCGCCACGGGAACCAACTGCTCGGCGACCAGGCCGGAGAGCCCTTCGTTCAAGGGCATGCGCAGCGTGCCGATTGATCGCGGGTGAAGGCCCAGCGTGGCAGCGAGCACCAGGTTCGAACGGTCCGGCTCCAGTAAGTAGGCCGAGCAAACATCGGTCCGAAATCGCGTGGCAATCAGGGCCACCACGTTCATCAGCGTGTCGGCCGGCTTGCCCTCCTGTTCCGCCAGTGTGGTGATTTCCTCCAGTGTCAAAACCAGATTGGCGTCAGTGGATTCGCTGATTGGAGTCATCGACTGCGTACACCTCGCGTATTGAGATGGAAAACTCGTGTCCCGCGCGGCGACCCAATCTGAAAAGCGTAAAACCGTGGGACGAAGACACGCGGTGGAACCGAGGCAACAGACTATTTTGACTTAAGGGAAATCCCGCGAATGTTTTCTGCGGGATTGATTCGACAATACCATACGCGCCGGGCGGCTTCGCCGCTGCGCAGACACAGCCTGCCGCAAACAGGGAGCCCGCGGGCACACCAATCTTGGCCAGAATCATGCGGTGCACCGTTACGGCGCGCTTGGTCAGTCTGCTCCAGACTCAGCGATGGAACTGGAGATAAAATCCCGTAATCGCGACGCCCGCACCCACCGGCATCAAGACCAGACCAGCATCCTTGGCCTCACTGCAGCCGTGGCTTGAGGGGCTACAGTACCCAATGGATTGCTCAGTCGCAAAGAGGGCTATCCCGCTGACGAGTGCCGCAGTTCCAACAACGGCCAGCGCTATGCCCAGCCCATGATGCGAAGACTTGGCCTTCGCAACTGGAGGCTTGGCGGGAGCAGCGGTCGAAGGCGAGCTCTGTGAAGACGAGCTTTGGCCGCCGTCTTGCGCGATCGAGAGGAGCGGATCTGTCGCCGAACTTACCAGGCTGGCCGTTTCCACGTTCGGAACTGGAGCCGATACCTCCTTTTCCGCTGGAGTCGCAGGCGTGGGGCTCGTCTGCGCGGTGGCGGGCGCGGCGTCTTGCGCGGGACCGGCAATGTCGCGGCCAAATCGCAACTGGGCAGCGCACTGGCTTGCAAAAAGGAGGGCGGCGCAAGCGAACGACGCCACCAGAATGGACCTGCAGAGGCGCACTTCCCCTCGGCTCAGCCGGATTTTGTTCAAAATGAGATGTAATCTCATCGGGTGACCTCCAGGCAGTTTTTGGGGACTTTCAGGGAACTGCCGCAAGTGTACTCCTGCAGCCAAAACCATCCCACAGGTTGTTTGCCAAGCCTTTACAGCGGCCCAACTGTCGGCGACCATTCAGACTCTTGCCAACCGCGCCGCCATCACCGCAAAGATGGGAAACGTCAGATACACCAACCCGATCTCCGAAGAGTATCCAAGCGGCGTCATCTTCATAGGCCCGAAGGCGAACATCGGGTAGTCGCAGATCAAATTGATGGCAAGCCAAACAGTTCCTACCAGCGCGGCCTCGCGAACCGAAACCGCCCGCTTGCGAAAGTACCAGGCCAGCAAAAAGCCCGCGGTCACCAGAACTACCAGGTACATCAGCGTGCTGAACAGCGGAGCGTTGGATTTCTTCAACGGAAATAGGGCGAATCCGGCAACGAATGGGACAAACCAGCTCAACAGTCCAATTAGAAAGGCCCGAGTCCACGCTACCATGGTTCCCTCCAAGGCAAGTCTGTCGCCTCCACTTTGAGAAGGCTAGAGATTTCACTGCGACGGCGGCGAGCCCATCTGGATACTCCCCCCGTACGATTGCACCAGCTGATGAAAGGCCGGCAAGGACCGCGAAAGTGCGGCGGCGTTCTTCGCGCTCAAGGTGACGATCCACACGCGCCCGAGGTCTCCGATATACGCCGTTTGCTCGAATGCGTTGTGTTCCTCGCCGCTCTCAAATGAATAGTTCTCAGCCTTCTGTTTCACCCTCGGAAGAACAAGAGGCTCTTCAGCACGAACGATTGCCTTGGGGAAGCGCCGTTTGAAGCCGTCGATATCAGATTGAATGGCGGAGTGCAGGTCCCTGTCGTCTTCTTTTGGGCCGATAGGGCTCGCGTCGAGAACCACCCAGGCTTCGGCGTTCCGCGGATCGGTCCCTTCGGGCAGGAAGAAGGCCAGCCCCGGCCCGTCGGCCTGCACCCAACCCTTCGGCGTATCAAGCGCCACAAAACCAGCGGCTGTCGCGACCATTCCGCGCGGCTCATTTGAATTGCTGTTCGGATTCTGCGCGGTACAGACTACGGGGAACGGCAGCATTGCGGCCGCCAGAACAAACGTGGCCGCTGCCGCAGACACAGACCGCAAGAAACCTGCGTGCATGCGCAACACCTCCGGTAACCTTGGGCAGTTGCCCGGCATTATAGCGTGGAGGCAAAACAAGTGGGCCAAGTCTTCGTACAGGCATCGGCATCGCCATGCTAAATTGAGATTCCACGGGGGTCCTTATGGAACTCGGCGCTCAGCTTTCGACGGGCGGCGAAACAATTGAGTTGCAGCAACAGGTGGCGCGGCTGCAGGCGTTGCTTGAGGCCTCGCGCCAGGTGCATTCCACGATTCGCGAGGACGAAGTCCTCGAATCCGTTCTGCGCATCGTCGTGCGCGAGCTGGAGATGGCCGGTGCTGCTTTTCCCGGAACCGGCCTCACCTACGGCAGGCTCCCGGCGGATGCCGCAGCAGACGCCGCGGGCCCAGATCAACTGCTCCGTTATCCGCTCGCCGATCGCGACGGTCGGAAAATGATCGATCTTGTCGTGGCGTCTCCGGGAGGGCGCGAGCTTTCGCTCTCCGAGGCCGATTTCCTCGAGGGCTTGGCGCTGCAGGCCGCCGTGGCTCTCGAAAACGCGCGTAACCACAAGCGCAACGTCGAGTTCGCCCGCCTCCAGCAGGACCTGGACGCGGCGCGGCAGATTCAGCGCTCGTTGCTGCCGCAGAAGCTGCCAGAGATTCCCGGCTATTCAATCGCTTTCCGCTCCGATACCTGCTACGAGGTGGGCGGCGACTATCTCGATATCGTCGGACAGCCGGACGGCAGCCTCCTGATCGCTGTAGCCGATGTGGCTGGCAAAGGACTGGCCTCGGCCATCATGTCCACGAGCTTTCGCGCGGCTTTTCGCGGCATGGCGCTCACCGGTCCGCCGCTCGACGAGCTGGCCACGCGCATGAACCAGCACCACTGGGCCGAAGGCGAGGAGGCTCGTCGGCGCTACGTCACCGCAATCTTCCTTCGGCTGCATCCAGCGGGCCAAATCGAGGTCGTGAATGCGGGTCACAATCCTGGGTTCCTCGTCGTGCCTGGCTCGCCGCCAATCCAGTTTGACGCGGCAGGAACGCCCCTGGGCCTTTTGCCCGGCATGCGCTACACGAGCGAGCGACACAGTTTCACTGAGGGAGCGCGGTTGCTTTTCTACACGGACGGCCTGACCGAGGTCTTCAGAGGAGATGAAGAGTATGGTCCGGAAAGGCTTTTGAATGAATTTTCTACGTGTCCAGTGCAGAAGGCCGATGGTATCCTCGATGCATTGTGGGTAGCCATTGAGGCGTTTGCAGAGGGCGGTCCGCAAGCTGACGATATGACCGCATTGGCGCTGTGCCGCGGAGAGATGTTGGAATGACCGAGCCGAAAACCACCACTGTCGAGGTCCGTTTACCCACCAAGATGGGCTACGAAAAGGTGGCCATGAGCACGGCCTCGGCGGTCGCCAAGCTGATGGGTTTCCCTGAGGATCGGATCGAAGATTTGAAGACGGCCGTGGCCGAGGCCTGCATCAACGCCATTGAGCACGGCAACCGGCTGAACGAAAAGCTGTCCGTTGGTGTGGTCCTTCGCGCCGATAACGACGCGCTTGAAGTGAAGGTGATCGACGACGGCAGGGGAATCACGACTCAGCCGGCCAGGCCCGATATTGATCGCAAGATGCACGGCGAAGAAGACGCGCGCGGCATGGGAATGTTCCTCATCCAGGCATTGGTGGACGAAGCAGAGTGGGTGACCGGGGCCGATGGTAAGAGCAGCTACGTCCGCCTGGTGATCAAATTGGACAAAGCCGCGGTGTAGGCTAAAGCGGAGTCGAATCGCAAGTGGAGGCAATCGCAAAGTGGAGAGCGAGACCAAATCGCACGTTGACCAGATCAAGTCCCCATCCGGATACCCGGTAGCTGTCCTTCGCTTTGAGGGCGATATCGCAAGCACCTCGAAGGACGCGGTTCTGGGTGCCTATGAGGGTCTGCCCAGGGAGACGACAAAGCTCATCCTGCTGGACTTCACGCGCGTGGACTACATCAATTCCAGTGGAATTGCCTTGGTCATCCAACTGTTGATTCAAGCCGCGCACTCTGGGCAAACAGTCTTCGCCTTCGGACTCTCGGCGCACTTCACCAAGGTCTTTACCATGGTGGGCATCACGAAATACGCGCGCCTGTTCCCCAACCAGGCCGAAGCCATCGCCGCGCTCTAATCACGCGTTCCATTTAAAAAGCTGATTGAAGGAGCTTGCGCTCCGGTTCGCCATAGCGGCTACTGCGGCCCCTTGTCGCCCCTCGAGAACGGGTTCGGGAGGTGGAAAGGCGTTTCCGGCGACGACTCTCTCTTCTTCGTGCTTGAATCCTGCCGCAGCACGGTCCGCTGCGAGTTGATGCACAGCCAACCGCCGTGCACCCGCTCGAAGACTTGTGTAAAGACGCCTTTTTCGTCCACCAGGCCTGAGGTGGTCTTGTGGTGCAGTGTGTACGTGCCGTTGGCCACGGCAATATCGCCGAGCATGCGCACGGTAACCACCTTTTGCGTAAGATAGAGGGCTTTGTCGTCGACGCTGAGCACCTGCGCCACTTGCTGATTGCGCGTTGTCACGTCGCCGCTCGCTGAAACGTCGACAAAGAGTGGAGATAGCACCAGTTCCAAGGCGTACTGGTCGCGCCGGTTCACGGCGTCGGACCAACTGTCTTCGATCTTCTGGAATTGCAGGATCTCCGGGCTGACGGTTTCCATCACGCCGGGCTTTTCTGCCGGCGGAACGGCGCCCGCTGCTGGGTCGGGAGCGGGATTTTGGGCAGCTGCAACGCAGCACAGAAGAGAGCAAGATAAGAACAAAATAAAACGATTCATGAGCAGATTGAGCTCCAACCTTGAAAGCAGAGTTCCTCCAAGAATCATAGCTCTTTGGACTCCACAATCGAGGCGCAGGGGAGTGAAAAAGTGAGCTCCGCCGGGCTTCTTCAGGAAGATGCTACAGAAGGCCTTGCAGCCGGCCGGGTTGGTGAATGGTCACGTTGGAGTCTTCGATCGAGATCCAGCCGTCCTTGCGGAACTGGCCAAGGGTGCGGGTGACGGTCTCGCGCGTGGTGCAGGTCATCGAGGCCATCTCCTCGTGCGTCAGCAGAAGCGGGAACCGGTATTCTCCGCCCTCGGTATGTTCGCCGATCTGATGCGCAAGTTCCGTCAGCAGGCGAGCCAGCCGCGCGGCCACGGTTTCAGCCAGGGCGATGCGGCACGCATCCTGCAGGGCGAAGCGGTACTCCTGGCAGATGCATTGCACGGCCCGCAATTGTGCTTCCTTGTGGTTGCGCAGAAAACTCAGGAATCGTTCACGCTCCACCGGACGTAACTGGGCGGGCGTCAATGACTCCGCTGAAACCTCGTAAACGCCGTGCGAAAGGACCGCGTAAAGGCCCAGCATCGATCCCGGGCCTGCAACCCGGACAATCATGTGCCGATCTTCTGGTCGGCCCGCTGTCAGCTTGAGATAGCCGCTGCAAATCAGGTACAGGCAGCGGGCGTCTTCACCTTCGGTAAAGAGCGCAGCCTGCCCGGGCAGCGAAATCGTGCTTGTTGCCAGCTCCAGATCGGCCAAAACGGCGCTGCCGAGTGAGCAGAACCAGCCGGGACGGCGATTTGCGCAGGCCGCGCACCCCAGCGGCGACGATCGGCCCAGGTGCTTCGATCGCGTCGGCTCCTCCATCAAAATTTGTATGTCCGCCATCGTCTTCCTTCTTCCCATTCCGACGCGGCCCCTCGTCTCTCCCGCTTTCTGGCCTTCATTCCAGTCCGTTCCGGCTGCGGTTGAGATCGACATGCCGTGTTCTTTCCCATCTGCAGCGGCACTTGCTCAAAGTTTGCTTGAAAGTTGGTTTCTTTGGATGTGATGGGCCTCACGTTCGAAAGTAGGATTTTTGGCAGTGTGACGGCACACCGTGGCGTCCAGAGGCATGGAAAGCGTAAATGAATGTGGTAAATCGGCTTGTACTCCAAGACACATCCCCAAATCTTATGTGATAGACGTCACCGCCACATGTTATGAGCAAACCGTAATCTTTCGTGCATGTGGTGATGCTCCACACCGGCAAGCGCCCGCAAAAGGTTCCAGCGGTGCTCGCGCTCACATGGGGAATCCACCACATTCAGCCTGAAGCAACGGCTGAGGCCCGTATTAAGCAGTGCCACGAAGTTCTTTGAAGGCGGTATTTTCCATGCATACAGATAGGCCGGTAACGCGCTTGTTCAGTTTGTCCAACGGTGCGGCTCTCGGGAAATGTCCGGGACTGCGAGTGTTTTTGATGATTTTGCTGGGCGCCGGCATGGTTTGCGCAACGGCATTGGCTGCCCCGCCACAGGGAACAAAAGCCCAGGATGCGCCGGCCACTCCAGCTGGGCACGCCGAATTTGTCGGCTCTGACACCTGCGCCACTTGTCACGCAGACGTGGCCAAGGGTTTCGCCACCAATCCGCACACCAAAATGGCGTTGATGCCCGGGAACGCGAATGGCGTGACCTGCGAGAACTGTCACGGCGCGGGCAGCGAGCACGTGGCTGGTGGCGGCGACGTGACCAAGATCTTCGACCCCGCCAAGGCCTCGGCCAAAGACGTCGATACCAAGTGCCTGAGCTGTCATGCAGGCGCGCATCCCAACTTCGATCGCTCTCCTCATGCCAAGGCCAACGTCGGCTGCACCAGCTGCCACAGCATTCACGGCAGCAAGGAAGATACGCTGCTCAAAGCTCCGCAGCCCACGCTTTGCTTCCAATGCCATGGCGACCAGAAGGTGCAATTCGGCATGCCCTTCCATCACCAGGTCAACGAAGGACTCATCAAGTGCAGCGACTGCCACGACGTTCACGGAACCTTCGGGAACAGCAACATCAAGTCGACGGCGGACCAGAATGCGATCTGCACCAAGTGCCACACCGATGTCCGTGGTCCTTTCGTGTATGAGCACGCGCCGGTCAAGGCGGAGGGGTGCTTGAGCTGCCACAGTCCTCACGGATCGCAGAACGCGCGGCTGCTCAACATGCCAAGCATCAATACTCTGTGCAACCAGTGCCACAGCCCTGTTTCGTCGCACACGATCACGGGAATGGGCTCGGGATCGGCGGAGCTTGCTCCTTGCACAAGCTGCCACACCTACATTCATGGATCAAACATCAACGCGGCGTTCCTGCGATAGGAGATTCGGAGTTGGGCCGCGCCAGGCCAAGGCGGCACCGCTCAACTCCCTTAACAGATTCCACAACGGTTCACGGTTTCGTAGTAGGCAACAAGTTTTATTCAAGTGAGGCTTCATATGAAGAATGTTGGCTGGTTATCTCGGATTCGCAATCAACAGCCGTCTTTTGCAATGTTCCTGGGCATGGTAGTGGCAATGTTTCTTGCGGCGGCATGCATCGCCGTCGCGCAGAATCCGGCTGAGCCGGTTCCAGCGCCAGGTGCGCCGGTATCTGCGCCCGACGGTTATGTCCTCCACCAGGCTTTCGATGTCGGCGGCCACATGAATAGTCTTGAGGGCAGCGGCGCCATGTACGACTCGATGATCAATCAGAAGTCAGGGCCCCGCGTGCTTGGCGAGACCTTTGAGCTTCATGCGGCACCAGGAAATAAGAACCCTCTTGTCGATGATCTGAAAGCGTTCAGCAATGGCTTCGGTGGTGATCCGAACAACTTCGCCAAGCTCGACTTTTCCAAAGGCAAGATCTACGAGTTCTCCGGGATGTTCCGGCGCGACCGCCGGTACTTCGACTACGATTTGCTGGGCAACCCGAATATCCCCAGCGGTCAGACGATGCCCATTGGACCAACTGCTTCGCCCACAGGCACGCTGGCTTGGCCGCAACTGAATACATCTGCGTTCCTGTTCAACACCGTCCGCCGAATGACCGACACCAGCCTGACGCTGCTGCCGCTCTCGAAAGTGACGTTTCGCGCCAGCTACTCGCACAACACAATGGAGGGGCCTAGCCTGTCGCCGAGCGGATACCAAATTGCCGGCTCGTACGATCTCCTGCTCCAGGAATATCAGCGCCACAGCACCGACGATTTCACTGGCGACTTCGAGTGGAAGCCCGTGCAGGGCACGCGGCTGACCTTTGAAGAGCAGGTCGACCATTACAAGGGGAATTCCTTCTTCACACTGGACCCCAGCTACCTAACTGTCCAGGAGGCGGACGGAACTAAGGTCGCGCTTCTCGCGAACTACGATGCTTGGACGCCCTACACCAGCAGCTCCTGCGTTGCAACCAGCATGGGCGGCAACCCAATGCTCACGGCGTCCAGCACAGGCGGCGCACCCATCATCAATCCGGCTTGCGCCGTGTCGTCCAGCTATCTGCGCACCCAGCCCACGCGGGTCATCTTCCCAACGGAGATCTTCCGCCTGCAGAGCACCAGCATCAAAAACGTATCCATGAACGGCGAATTCCACTACACGAGCGCCAACATGACCCTCCCGAGCTACTACGACTTCTTTCAGGGTCTGAGCAAAACGACGCGCTCAATGGCCTACACGGGCACAGCAACTGCAAAACGCGAGGCGGTTGCTGCCGACTACGGCATCTTCTGGCAGGTCATGCCGAAGTTCAGCCTCTCCGAGCAGATCGACTACTCCCTTGTCCATCAGCCGGGTACGACGACCATGACAAGTGAGACGACTTTGTCGACGGCCGCGGATACGACCACGTCAACTGGAAACGAGACCATCAACAATCCAACCCTGACCACGACGAACGCTGCCGCCGGAGCCTCCACGTTTGAAGGTAGCGGCACCATCGGTACACCCTGGCCTGCCTTTTTCGGCCAGAAGTTCGTGACCAATAATCTGACCGCGACCTGGGATGCCACGGCTCGCACCACCTTCTCGCTCACCTATCGCTATCGCACGCACACAATCGCGGAGAACGCGTACAGTCCCGCTACCTCTACTGTGCCCGTTGATCCCGGTGGCAATCCCGGCAACCTTCCATTGACTCCCGGCGAAACAAACGATGGGACAGTCACCATCAACGAGAACGGCGGGATTTTCAATGCCGCTTTGCGCCCCAGCAACAATTGGGATATCAATGGCTCGGTCGAAGTACTTTATGACGACAACGCCTTTACCCCGATGGGCCCGCGGCAAACAAAGCACTATCGCGTGCACAGCATCTACAGGCCGAAGACCTGGGCGACGATCTCCGGCGCATATAACGATCTGGAGCGTCACAACAACACCAACAACTCCGGATCGACGCCCATCGACGGCCCGCTCAACCATGTCGATCACAGCCGCGTGTTCAGCGCTGCAGCCGACCTCGCCGCCAACGAGCATTTCGGCTTCGATTTCGAATACGCCTATAGCGATGTGTATCTCGCAAGCAATATCTGTTATGACGGCGGCGCGTCCGCTGCCCTGCCATTGGCCGCAGCTCCGGCGAACGGCGCAGGCTGCCCCGGCGCGACCGTAAGAGGTGCCACCTATCTTGAATTCGGGCCGGTCAAGAACTTCATGGACGCTCCGACGCAATCGGGATCGGCGGCAATCTCGATCTCCCCGTCAACCAAGACCCACGCCAATGCCGGTTATCGCATCAGCTCCGTCAACGGCAGCCGGTTCTTCAACGATCCCCGCGACGTTAACGGCTCGCTCGTGTCCAAATATCAGACTCCCTTTTTCAACCTTTCATATGCGGTTCGTCCGGCGTGGATCCTGAGGGCGGAATACGACTACTATAGCTACGGCGAAGGCGGCCCATCCGGCGCGCAGTATTGCTCGACTTCCACTGCTCTGCCGTCGGCTACAACCGCGGCGCCAGTCGTTGCCTGCAGTTCGCTCACGGGTGTGCAAACCGGCGTGAACCTTTCGAATGCCGGCGAAACCCTTGCGCGAAACTTCCATGCCAACAACGTGACCCTTGGCATGCACTGGGAGTTCTAGCCGCGGGATGCCGCTTTACGATCGAGTCCTGCGACCGAGATGAGAATCACGCTAAGCAAGAGGAGATTGGCAATGAAAACCAAGGCTGGATTGATGACAGTCGCCATGCTAGCTGCCTGTACGGGAACCGCTGCGATCGCGCAAAGCTCGGGGGCAGACATCTACAAGGCAAAATGCCAGAGTTGTCACGGAGCTGAGGGCACGCCGAACCCCGGCATCGCCAAGATGATGGGCGTCAAGCCCGTGAGCGATCCTTCGGTCAAGTCGCTGAGCGAAGGGCAGATGATTACCGACACGACGAACGGCAAGGGCAAAATGCCGGCATTCAAGGGCAAGCTCACGGATGCCCAGATCAAGGACTCTGTGATGTACTTCCGTTCCCTCGCCAGGTAAAGGCAACAGTTGTAGGGCAAGACGAAGTGTAAGGGCAAAATCAAGCCGGCGCGGTCGTCGGAGTCAAAGCCTCGATCGCGCCAGTTTGCGTCAGGTGGTTCCTGTTACTATCTCGATTGCGGAACCGACGGCCGCGATTCCCGGCCGGTGTCATCAACCTCTAACCACGCGCCATGCGCTCGATTGCGCGAACGGGCCTGCAAAAACAACGAAGGAGTTTTGGCAATGACTAAGAGTTTTCGTTCCTATATCGTGCTGGCCGCAACGGTGCTTCTGGCTGGCTCCATGAGCTTCGCTGAAGATGGTTCGGCGATCTACAAATCCAAGTGCGCGATGTGCCATGGACCTACCGGAACACCGAGTGCGGGTATGGCCAAGGCCATGGGCATCAAGCCCGTCTCCGATCCTTCGATCCAGGCTCTTACCGCGAGTCAAGTTGCCGCGACAGTGAAGAATGGCAAAGGCAAGATGCATCCCGTTGCCGGACTGACTGATCCGCAGGTAACCGCTGTAGCCGCGTATTTTAAGACTCTGAAGTAGGAATTAGAATCAGCGGAGCAGACTCAAGGCAGGCCCGCAATCCCTGGCGGGCCGCCTGCGCATGGAGGCTGAGGAGACGTGTCGTTGTTTGAGAGATTCCGCGAAAGCTGGCTTCGTCCGGCGCTGTTCTTCGGCAACAACCCCATCAGTCTGGCTGGCGGCGCCATCACCACCGCCTCCGGCATCACCATGATCAGTTATTGGCTGGCCGAGCTCTCCGGCCATCTCAGTGACAACCCCTATCTCGGCATCATCTTCTTTCTTATTCTTCCGGTCCTGTTCCTGCTCGGCCTGGCTCTCATTCCCATCGGCGTGTTCTTGCGGCGCAGAACCCTGCAGAAGGCCGGCCAGATTCCCGCCGCCTTTCCCCGCATCGACCTTAACGACAAAATCTTCCGGCACGGCCTCGACATTGTCCTTGTTGCGACCATCGTCAACTTTCTTGTCGTGGCTACGGCCAGCTATCACGGCGCGGAGTACATGGATTCACCTCAGTTCTGCGGCCGCTCCTGCCATGTGATGAAGCCTGAGTTTACGGCTTACCAGATCTCTCCGCACTCTCACGTGGCCTGCGTCGATTGCCACATCGGTTCAGGCGCTCAAGCCTACTTCAGTGCCAAAGTGAACGGCACCAAACAGCTGGTTGAAGTCACCTTCCATCCGCTCGCGCCGCTCGCGCCAAAAATCATTCCCAACTATCCCACGCCGATTCCGTCACCGGTCACCAGCCTGCGCCCCGCGCGCTACACCTGCGAGGGCTGCCACACGCCCACGCGCTTTGACGGCGACAAGTTGCTGGTCAAGTCGAACTTTGCCGACGACGAGCCCAACACCGAGACGCAAACTGTGCTCATTCTGCACCTCGGAGGTGTTGACTCTCTCTCGCGCTACACGGGCATCCACGGCGTCCATCTCGGTCATATCGAGTACGTCTCCACCGACGCCACGCGCACCACCATTCCCTGGGTGGAGCGGCAGAACGCCGATGGCTCGTTCACCGAATACAGTTCTCTGCCGGCTGGCAGCGGCATCCCCAAAGGTGACCGCAGGGTCATGGATTGCATCGACTGCCACAACCGCGCCGCGCACACATTTGTGACTGCCGAGGAGGCTGTTGACCAGGCCATGACGAGCGGCGCAATCAGTACGAATCTGCCCTGGATTCACAAGGAAGGACTGGCGTTGCTGAATGGCACTTACTCAAGCCAGGAAGAGGCTGGCGTACAGATCCCGCAGCAACTTCAGGCCTTCTATCGCACTCAGAATCCCTCTGTGCTTGAACAGAATGCCGCATTGGTCGACCAGGCGGGCAAGGAATTGGTGACGCTTTACGACCAGAATGTCTTTCCATTCATGAAGGTCACATGGGGAACCCATCCCAATCACATCGGCCACATGGACTATCCGGGCTGCTTCCGCTGTCACGACGGCAATCATGCGGCCAAGAACGGCGATACCATTCCTCAGGACTGCACCGTCTGCCACAACCTGCTGGCCGTCGAAGAAGCCAAACCCAAAGTGCTCTCCGACCTCGGTATTCAGTAGCCGAAGTGGCTTTGCAGGCTCGCCCCGTCGAGGCAGCGCACCGAACCGCTGTTTGGCTCGCACCCGCCGCTATACAATCGGGTCCAGACGTAAGCTCGCCTGCGTAGGTCAAGAAGTCGAATGCGGCAAAGGGTCTTCGGTCCGCGGCTTGCAACTGCTCTCCTGAGCAGCCTTTCTCTATCGCCCTCCGCAGCAGCCATCGCGCCAATCAAGCCTGCTCTGTTGCCCGTCACAATCACGCTCGCCGCAAACAACGTCACCATTGCGCAGGGCTCCGCCATCATCCTCACAGCCACGGTCACTCCCAACTCCGCCCCGCCCGCAACCGGCGAGCAAAACCCGACCGGAACAGTGGTATTCCTTAACGGCACTGTGCAGATCGGCCAGTCCGCGCTTTCGCCGCTCGCCGTGGCCAACGCCTCCACGGCCACCCTCACCATCCAGGGCCTTCCTGCCGGTCAGGACTCCATCACCGCCTTCTACGCGGGTGACACAGTCTTCGGCTCGGGAACCTCGGCTCCGCTCGCGATTGACGTTCAGGGATTTGCCATTGCACCTGCGTCGACAAATCCGCCCACCAACCTCGATGTCGCCCTGGGCCAGTCCGGTTCGGAATCCTTCGTGGTCACCAACGCAGGCGGCTACACGGGGCAGGTTCAGGTAGTCTGCGCGGTCGCTTTGCAGGACGACATGACCTGCACGCCCACTCCGCAACAGGTCACGCCTACGGCCACAGTTACGTTCGCGGTCCAGACCTTTGCCTCAGGAGGCCCGCTTTACGCGACCGCGAGCAAGGTCCGGCGTCACAATTCGCCATGGCCGCAAGCTGAGAGAGGAGCAGCGCTGGTCGCATTGCTTTTCTTTATCATTCCGTTCGGGAGCCGCCAGCGCACATTTCTGCGTTACGGCTCGTGGCGCTTCATCCTCCTCTTCATTTTGCTGGTGCCGCTCATCGGTTTTGCAACCAGTTGCAACAGTACAAGCGTGCTCGCTCCCAACGGCACGCCGCTCGGCGTGGCTACGCTTCAGGTCACGGCCACCGCGTTTGTCGACAACGCCGTCACCAGCCAAACCATCTACTTCACCGTGAACGTGCAGCCGCAGTGAAACGGTCAGCAGACACTCAAGCGTGTTAGGCTGGCTCTTCGCGCTCAGGAGCAAAATTCTCCATGCAATCCACTCATCCCTTTCAATTCAATCTTGTGGCCGCGGCCCATGCCTCCATGATCGAGCACGGTTTTCAGCCTGATTTTCCCGCCGGAACCGATACGGAGCTAGCCGCCATCAAAACGCAGCCCGCAGTTCCATCCTCCGGTGGCCTCACGGATTTGCGCGGCCTGCTTTGGTCCTCCATCGACAACGACACGTCCAAGGATCTCGACCAAATCGAGTGGGCCGAGCAGTTGCCAGACGGACGCATCCGCGTGCTCGTCGGCGTGGCGGATGTGGACGGGCGCGTCCCGCGGGGCACGGTGATCGACAAGCATGCGCAATTCGAGACGACCTCCGTCTATACCGGCGTATCGATCTTTCCCATGCTGCCCACGGAACTCTCTGAAGGCGTCACCTCTCTGAACGAAAACCAGGATCGAGCCGCCATTGTGGTCGAGTATTCGATCGATGCCGCCGGAACCGCTTCCGACGGAAAAGCCTACCGCGCACTGGTTCGCAACCGCGCGCAACTGGCTTACCCGAGCATCGGCGCGTGGCTTGAAGGCAAAGGCCAGGCGCCGCCAAAGGTTGCCGCAAGCTCCGATCTCGCTGCGCAACTCAAGCTCCAGGACGCGGCGGCGCAGCGCATGGCGGGTGGGCGCTACCAGCACGGCGCGCTCGAATTCGACACCATCGAGACTCAGCCGGTGTTGGTCACCGACGAAATCATTGGAATCGCGCCCATTGAAAAGAACCGCGCCACCTCGCTCATCGAGGAATTCATGGTGGCAGCAAACGGCGTCATTGCGCGAACCTTTGAAGACGCCGGTCTGGCTTCCATTCGCCGCATCGTCCGCGTCCCCAAGCGTTGGGACCGCATTGTGGAGCTAGCCGCCCAAAAAGGCGCAACGCTGCCCGCCGATCCCGACTCGAAAGCCCTCAACGACTTCCTCCTCGCACAAAAGCAGAAGGACCCCGACCACTTTCCCGATCTCTCGCTCGCGGTCATCAAGCTCATGGGGCCCGGCGAATATGTGCTGATCAAGCCCAACGCACCATCGCCCGGACACTTCGGCCTCGCTGTCCGGGACTACACGCACTCCACGGCGCCCAACCGCCGCTTCCCCGACGTGGTCACGCAGCGCCTCCTGAAGGCACAGCTCGCGCACGCCACGGCGCCCTATTCAGAAGACGACCTCAACGCCATCGCGCAGCGGTGCACCCTGATGGAAGACGCCGCACGCAAAGTGGAGCGCGAAATGCAAAAACGCATCGCTGCGGTTGTTCTTCACCCACGCATCGGCCAATCCTTCCAGGCCATCGTCACCGGCGCCACCGACCACGGAACCTTCGTGCGCACTCTCGATCCGCACGTTGAAGGCATGGTGGTTCGCGGCGGAAAGGGCCTCGACGTCGGCGACAGAGTTACCGTAAAGCTCGTCTCCACCGATCCCCAGCGCGGATTTATCGATTTCGAGGCATAAGCCGCCGGTAGACTCCGGATTAAAAAATCGATAATTGACACGCATCCCGTTGTTTCTCAGCGTTCTGGGTTATCGGGAATGGAACATTTCTGTGTCCGACGGGGACGCATGTGCGTCTAATTGAAAGAAACTGTCGATAATTAAACAGGCGGCAGACGCCGAATCTCAAGACAGGTGAATGAATGCAATCAGGTTTCGTTGGGGTCGCTCTGCGACTCGTTTTTGGGGTGGCCATATTGGGTTTATCGTCCGGGCTGCTTGCGCAGGAGCCGGATTCAACCCCTCCCGCAGCAGCCGTAGCTCCGTCATCCGCGATTCCTGACGCACCCACTCCGAAAATTGAGTTTGCCGCCGTCCCTGATCCACAGTCCGCGCAATCGCAAGGTGCACAGCAGCCCGCACAAGGACCTGCTCCCACGCCCGATGGCTCAGGCGGCGCACCGCAAAGCAGCGGCTCGCAAAGCAGCCCCAGTTCGCAATCCTCAGCGCAGCCAATAAGCGCTCAGGAGACGAAAGAACAGAAAGCAGCCGAGGAAATCAAAGAACAGGAAAAGCAGCGCATCGTCGGCATCCTGCCCTCCTTCAATGTCACCTATCGCAGCGATGCCGCGTCAATGAGCGCACGCCAAAAAATCGGGCTCGCCTTTCGCTCCGCCGTCGATCCTTACCAATTCGGGATTTCATTCATCGTGGCTGGATTCTCTGAGGCCCAGGACAATGGCACGGGTTTCGGCTGGGGCCCGGAGGGCTACTTCAAGCGTTCAGGTGCGGCCTATCTCGACGCCTTCGATGGCGCGATGATCGGCAACGGATTCCTGCCCGCTCTCCTGCACCAGGATCCACGCTACTTTCGTATGGGCCACGGAACCTTTCACCGCCGCTTCTTTTATGCCGTCGCCACCAGCTTCATCTGCAAGCACGACAACACTGGAAAATGGGAGCCCAACTACTCCAACGTTGGCGGCAACATCATCGCCGGAGCCATCTCCAATCTCTATTACCCCTCGCAAACAGCAGGCGCGGGCCAAACCATCAACAATGGTTTGATCGTCACTTTCGAAGGCACCTTCGGCGGCGTACTCCAGGAATTCTGGCCCGACATTTCGCGCAAGCTCTTCCACAAGGATCCAACTCATGGTCTCGACGCGCAGGCGCGCGCCGCGGACGCTGCTCAAAAGCAGAAAAAGCAGCAAGAGCAGAACCAGAAGTAGCCGCTTAGCGAATCTGGCTTCGAATCATCGCTCGTGAAATGAGCATCTATAGTAGTTGTCCAACACGAAAGGAGACCTCTGTTGATGAGTGGCTTGTCCACTGAAATCCAGGCTCCCCTTCCGCTTCTGGAAACTGTCAAAGTGGATACAAAACGTGACGCCCGCGCTCCCCAAGAGGTCATCCCCATGCCTTCGATATTTCGCTCCCGCAGATTAATCGCCAGGCGCCTTTCCTTATTCGGGCTGTTAGTTGTTGCGCTGGTTGGCGTGAACTCCGTCGCCGCCCTGGCGGCTCAGCAGGCCGGACCCGACAGTCCGGGCCCGGTCGCCCTCGCAGCTTCGACGACCGCACCTCCGGCACCGGATTCCGCCGCCCAGTCGACGACAGCTCCTGCGCCAGACTCTGCCTCCCAGTCGTCCGCAAATCCGACACAACCCTCAAGCACCAGCGGGTCTGCACCGCAATATCAGCCTGCGAATGGTGGGCAAGGGGACTCAACTGGCCAGCAAACCAAGCGCATCCTCGGCATCATCCCTAACTTCCGCGCTGTCAGCGCCGACACAGAGCTGCCGCCTGAGACTGTTAAAGAAAAGTTCGTAGACGCCACTGAGGATTCGTTCGATTACTCCTCCATCTTCATCCCTGCCGCTATCGCCGTCTACGACATGGGTGAGCACGCAACGCCCCAATTCCACCAGGGCGCGGCCGGCTACGCTCGCTACTTTTGGCATTCGGCCGTCGACCAAACCAGCGAGAACTACATGGTCGAGTTCATCTTTCCCACCCTCACCCATGAAGATTCGCGCTACTACACCCTCGGCCACGGCGGATTCGTTAAACGCACTGGCTATGCTCTCAGCCGGGCCGTCATCACCCGATCAAACTCCGGAGCCGAAGTCTTCAACATAAGCGAAGTCTTCGGTGCCGGCGCCTCCTCGGGCATCTCGAATCTCTATTACCCTTCTGCCTCACGCTCCGTTGGAAACACAGTATCCGAGTGGGCAGAGGATGTCGGGATCGACGCGGCTTCCTTCTGGTGCAAGGAATTCTGGCCTGACATCAACCGCCGTCTCTTCCACAACAAATACGCTGAGCCTCCCGCGCAAAAGTAGCCTTTCGGCGAAAAGCTGCCGGAAAAATGTCCCTGGCCATCGCACTCGCCGCAACGCAGCATTCGCACACCTGCGGTATCATTCCTGCATCTCGAAAGCGCGGACCAATTCACGCCCAATTCGGCGTTCCCGCAGCGAAGCAAGAAAGGCTCATCATGGACAATTCCGGTGTTGTCGTTTTCTTTCTAGTCGTTGCCGCAGTCATCGGCATCTTTCTACTGGTCACCATCCTCAAAACCATGTACACGGTGCGCACCTACTCGGCCGGCGTGGTGGAGCGCTTCGGAAAATTCAACCGCGTCGCGCGGCCCGGCCTGCAATTCCTCCTGCCCTACTGCGAAACCGTGCGCCTTATCGATCTGCAGGTGCGCCAGGCGGTCGTCAACGTCGAAACCAAAACCAAGGACAACGTCTTCGTCACCATTCCCGTCTCCGTGCAATACCAGGTTGTCGAAGCAAAAGTCTTTGACGCCTACTATAAGTTGAGCAATCCGCAGAGCCAGATCGAGAGCTACGTCTTCAACTCCATCCTCGGCCACGTGCCCACGCTCACCCTCGACGAAGCCTTCGAGCAGATGCAGCAGATCTCCGGCGCCGTCAAGAGGGACCTCGACGAAGTGATGGACAACTTCGGCTACAACATTCTGCGCGCGCTGGTCACCGACATCGTTCCCGACGCCAAAGTGAAGGCGGCGATGAACGACATCAACGCCGCGCAACGCGAGCAGATCGCGGCGCAGGCTCGCGGCGAAGCCGACAAGATTCTCAAGGTCAAGCAGGCCGAAGCTGAAGCCGAGTCGAAGGCTTTGCAAGGCGAAGGTACAGCCCGCCAGCGTCAGGCGATTATCAAAGGCCTGCAGGCATCGGTGGAGGAGTTCAAAACCGCTGTCGAAGGCTCGACTGCGCAGGACGTAATGGCCATGGTCCTCATGACCCAGTACTTCGACACCATGCGCGAAGTCGGCGTCACGGGCAAGTCGAGCACGATTTTCCTGCCCAGCTCGCCCGGCACGGTCAACGATCTGATGACACAAATCCTGGCCGGCTTCCAGGGCGCTAAATCATCCTGATTCGCTGGAATCTATTGTCTGCTCGGGGCCCGGCGTTTTCCGCCGGGCTTCTGGTTCTTCTCGACGCGCAGCTTCCACGCCGAATGCAGTGCCCCGCGCAGCGAGTCCTCGTCGGCCACCGCGAGGCGAATGTGCGTGGCGCCGTTGCGGCCCCACCCGCCGTGAACTGGCAAAAAGAGATTCGGCCGCTCGCGAAGAAACTCCGCCTGGACCTCCGGCGTAAGCATCAGATTCCCGTAGCCCTCTTTGACTGAAGCCAGCGTTGCAAAAATCCGCCCGTCAACGCGGAAATCCACCGCGCCCATGTGCGAGCCTTCTTCCGCGCCATCCAGGCTCAGCGCAATCCGCTTGAAATCCTTCGCCGTCACAATGACCCGAAGCCTCAGGTTGTTGCTTTCCTGGTCCCTTGGTCCCTGCCGGGGTCCCCGGCGAGCGATTTCTGCTCACTGGGGTGGCTTAGTCCCTCGGCCCCTGTTCCTTCAAACTCTTCGTTCAACCACTTGCTGAACGCCGCAAACTCCTCGTCGCGCCCCAGAAAATCGCGCACTATCTCTCTCCCAGGCTTCGATCCACCCTGTTCAAGCACCGCCTTGCGGTAGCGCGTACCGGCCTCGCAGTCCAGCAAATCATCTGAATCGAATTGCCCAAAGAAATCCAGAGCGATCACCTTGTCGAACATATAGGTGTAGTAGTTCGACGAGTAGCCGGTCAGGTGCCCGAAGCTCGCGTACATCCGGTTGCCCTCGAGCCACGTCCACGGCTGGAATTGTTTGTAAAGCTCGCGTGTCACCACGTCAGGATCGATGCCTGCCGGATCCTCATCGTGCAAGTTGAGCGCGAGCGTCGTGTAGTAGAGCTGCGTCCTGATCCAGTCCGCGCGCCCGAACGCACCCGCGAGTTTCATCGTCCGAATCAGCTCCGCCGGCAGCACTTCATCCGTCTCGTAGTGCCGCGCGAATGCCTGCAGCAGCTTCTCGTCGCGGAAAAACTCTTCCAGCATTTGCGACGGCACCTCGATGAAGTCGCCCTCCGTCGCAAACCCCGAAAGCCCCGCCCACTCCGTGTGCCCGCCCAGAATCGCGTGCATCAGGTGGCCGAACTCGTGAAAGAACGTCGCCACGTCGGAGTACTGCAGCAACCCCGGATCGTTCTCATCGCCAGCCGGGAAGTTGCAGATCAGCGCTGCTTCAGGCATCGTGCGCCCGCGCACGCCCGTCACCACCGGCGCGGCAGAGAACCACTTGTCCTTGCCCTCGCGCGGATGCATGTCGAGATAGAATCGCCCGACCAGCCGCCCGCCATCGAAAACCTCGAAAACCGAAACCGCCGGATCCCACGCCGGCGCGTGTGTCGGCCGAAACTCCACCTTGAACAGCTTCGCCGCCGTCTTCAGCACGCCGGCCTCGACCCGCGCATAAGGAAAATACGGCCGCACCGACTGCGAATCGAAATCGAATTTCGCGCGCCGGAACTGCTCGTACCAATAGCCGCGGCTCACGATGTCAATCTCGCTCAGCCCCGGTTGCCGTCCCCGCGCAAATTCGAGCACCAACGCGTGCTCGTGCCGCGCGCCATCGCGGCTGGCCTCGTCCAACTTCTTGAGGAACGTGCGCACATTCGCCGCCGACTTCATCATCTGGTCGGCAGTTGCCAGGTCGGCCCAGCTGCGGAATCCGAGAATGGTCGCAATCTCCTGCCGCGTCGCCAACAGATCGAGCAGAATCTGCCGGTTCGCCGGATACGCCCTGGTGTTGTAGGCCAGGAACATGCGTTCGCGCAGCGCCGCATTCCCTGCAAAGGTCATTACCGGCATCATGTCGGGCGGATCGGTGGTCAGCGTTACGCGTTCCTGGCCGTTCGCGTCTTTCTCGGCCGGATGCCGCGCGATGTAGTCGGCGGGCAGCCCATCCAGCTCCTCGGGCGTTGCCACAATCGTCTTCCCACCCTCCTGGATGTTGCGGCCGAATTCGAGCGACAGGCCAGTGGCTTTGTCGTGCAGCGCGTGCAAACGGTCGCGCGTGGCCTGGTCCTTGTCTACGCCAGACAAGCGATAGCCGAGCAGCGTGCGCTCGACATAATGCTTCGTCGCCGGGCTTGCGCCGTCCAGCTTGATTGCCGCGAGAGCGTCGTACACTTCGCGGTTCAGGCTCAGCGCGCTTCCCGCCATCGCTACCCGCTGCGCTTCAATCTGCGCCTGGTCGCGCACGGCCTTGTCTGCGGCAACGGAGTTCAGAATTCCCGCCTGCGCTCCCGCCAGAGTCAGTTGCTCGATCGCTTTGTCGTAAAGCAGCAGAGAATTCTCAGGTGTTCGTCCGACCTCGACGGCCACGAGCGCGCCCAATGCGGATTCGTGAGCATTTAGTCGCGCGCTCACCCAAGCGGTCAGCGCTTGGGCCGACGCAGCGCCGCCGGCCGCCCAAGAGTGCAATGCATCGCTTGCGGCAACGTCGGCAGTAGTTTCTGTCGCCATCGTTCGAGAATCCTCCAAAGCTCTAGATTATCAAGGCCTGATTGAGACACACTTCTCGCCGCGCGGCCGCAGCATTGGTCCCGCAGTTCTTCTATTTCGATGGGCGTATAGCGTAGGCGTCCAACCGCTTCTTATAAAGCAGCAGAACACTCGGGCCAAATGAGAGCAGCATCACCGCGATTCCTGTGACGATGCCAAAGCTTGTCGCAACCGGCGCTGAGCAATCGCCGCGCCGGCGCACAATTACGTGGCACGGCACTGCAATCAGCAACTCCAGCACGCTGCCCTTCAACAGCCACGACACGGCTCGTTCGGTCACACGGCTGGAATTTCGGAAATACAGATAGAAGAGGATGCCCCACAGTACCCACAGTGCGGCCCACACGCCGAGAACGTTCGCTTCGGTGGCCAGAAAAACGTCTCCGAACTTATCGCCACGAATGGCAAATCCCACGCTGTAGAAAGCCGCGAATGCAAGAAGACCGAAGAGCATTGATGTGACGGCCACTGAAACCGCAATATGGGCCCGGGGCCTCAGCTTCTTGAAGGAAGTGTCGACCGAGAGAAAAAGCAGAATCGCCTGGCCGGCGAGGACAGCCACAATCGGCACCCAGACCAGCCATTCCGCAAACACGCCAGGCAAGTCCTTCGAAAAGAGCTCGCTGAGCGAACTCGTATCTCCGACAAGAAGAATCCCAATTGGCGCAAGCAAGCCCAACACGATTACTGCGTAAACCACGCTAATGACAATGCCCCACTTGCGCATGGCATGTCCTTTCCGCGCTACGTATGGAACGCTTCTTGCTCATGATGGTACACCGCGCTATCATCCCCGCTGATATTGCTCGTCAGTCACATGCTCCAACCAGTCGACCGTCTTCCCGTCGAGCTTCTCCTGGATGGCGATGTGGGTCATGGCCGTTGCCGGGCCGGCACCGTGCCAATGTTTCTCGCCCGGCGAGAACCAAACCACATCTCCCGGCCGAATCTCCTCGATCGGGCCACCCCAGCGCTGCACGCGACCGCAGCCCGACGTGACGATCAGAGTCTGTCCCAGAGGATGCGTGTGCCACGCCGTTCGTGCACCCGGCTCAAAAGTTACGCTGGCGCCCTGCACAAATGCGGGCTCCGGCGCCTGAAAGAGCGGATCGATCCGCACCGCCCCGGTGAACCAGTCTGCCGGTCCCTTGCCTGATGGCTGCGAGCCGCTTCGTTTAATCTCCATCTCCGAAATCCCTCCCGCAACGAGTTCCTTCCGCGAATTCAACTCGCTCACTGTTTAAAGTACTCGAATCGGCCGAATATCCAACCGATTCGGCTTGCCCTCGACCTCCTGCAGTCCCATCCAAACCTGTCCGCGCCCCGGCCCAAACTGCTCCAGCGCCCACGAGCCCTGCTCTCCCGCCCTGATTCGGTACTGAAATACCCCCTCAATCTGCACATTCTCGGTTGCATTAGCATCGAAACCCCTTTAATATGCGTCAATTGAAGAGAATGCCTCTCGCGGTCTCCAGCACGATCGATTCGCGGCCCGCGCCGGCCGTCGCACTTCCACGCCTGCGCGTTGGCAAGCTGTGTATCGCCGTTCAGGGAGCCACCGTCGCCGAGCTCATCTCCCGCGCCGACGCTGCTCTTAAAGACTCTGTTTTCATTGAGCTTCGCCTCGATCTACTCCCCAAGCCGGCTGCGGCTTTGCCCGAGATCAAAGCCTTGCTGGCCCGTCGCCGCGACATCACCACCATCGCCACCTGCCGGCGGAAGCCCTATGGCGGCAAGTTCACTGGCTCCCTCAACGCGGAGCTCGAAATCCTCCTCAAAGCCGCCGAAACCGGCTGCCATATCGTCGATCTCGAGGTCGAGTCGGCTGAGCAGTGTTCCCGGCCCCAGTTGGCCAAATTCCGCGCTGCCCTCCGCGCCGCCGGTTCCTCGCTCCTCATCAGCTCGCACGACTTCACCCGCACGCGCCGCCCCGAGGGCCTCAATCAGACAGCTCAGCGCATCGCCGCCTACGAGCCCGACTTCGTGAAAGTCGTCACCACCGCCCGCACCCTGGCCGACAATCTCTCCGTCCTCCAAATGATCGAGGATCAATCCCTCAACGCCCAGGTCATTGGCATCGCCATGGGCGAGGAGGGCCTGATCAGCCGTGTTCTTAGCCCGCGCGCCGGGGCCGCGTTCACCTTTGCCTCCTCGGCCGATGGCGCAGAAACCGCCGCGGGCCAGGTTCCCGCGCGCACGCTGCTCGATCTCTATCGCCTCGAGCAACTCGACCAGGCCACGCGCATCTTCGCCGTCGCCGGCAATCCCATCGCCCACTCACTCTCGCCGTTGATGCACTCCACGGCCTTCCGCCGGGAAAACGTCAACGCCGTCATGCTTCCCCTCAAGGTAAAGTCCCTCGACGACCTGCTCACCGTCGTTCGCGATCTGCCTCTCGACGGGGTCGCCGTTACCATGCCGCTGAAGCAGGAAGTCCTGCCGCACCTCGCCAACATGGACCCGCTGACCGGCCGCATCGGCGCATGCAACACCCTGCGCACCGGCGCTGACGGCAAGCTCTACGGCTTCAATACCGATGTTGCAGGCATCATTCGTCCGCTCGAGCGGCGCATGCGCCTTCCGGGAGCGCGCATCCTCGTCCTCGGCGCCGGCGGGGCGGCGCGGGCCGCGGTCTTTGGCCTCGTCGAGCAGGGCGCTGAAGTCTTCGTCGTCAACCGCACACACGAGAAGGCCGCCGCCCTGGCCCGCAAGGCCAAAGCGCACGTCCTTGGCCAGAGCATGCTCGCCAAGCAGCGCTTTGACGCCATCATCAACGCCACGCCCTGCGGCATGACCGGCATCAAGCAGCAGTTGCCATTAAAAGAAAGCGAGCTCAACGCCTCGCTCGTCTTCGACCTGGTTTACACGCCGCTCGAAACTCCGCTGCTCAAGCTGGCCAAGGCGCGCGGCCTCGCAGTCATCTCCGGCCTTGAAATGTTCGTGCAGCAGGGAGCTCGCCAGTTCGAGATCTGGACCGGCAAGCCCGCCCCCGAAGCCGAAATGCTGCGCGTCGTCGAGCTCGAGCTCCGCCGCCACCCGCAGTAATCCACCGCGCTACGGCCTGAATTAAATTGACGCTATAATGACTGCGGGGACTGAGTCGCTCGCATGAAAGTTCGCGATGTGCTGAACCTGATTCGAGACGATGGATGGTATCAAGTAGCGCAAAAAGGAAGCCACCGTCAGTTCAAGCATCCCGTGAAGAGCGGCCGCGTCACCGTGGCGGGTCACCCGTCGCAGGAAATGGCCAAAGGAACCCTCGGCAACATCCTCAAGCAAGCAGGTTTGAAATGAAGGAATATGCGGCGGTCTTCGAGAAAACATCGAATGGCTGGAGCGCCTATGTTCCGGACCTTCCGGGGTTGGGTGTAGCCGCCAAGACCCGCCCTCAGACCGAAAAGCTGCTCCGCCAGGGAATCCAGATGCACATTGCCGGACTCCGCGAGGACGGCCTGCCGGTTCCCGAGCCGCAAACACAGGTCATGCGCCTGGCAATCCCCGCCTGAATCGGCGAGCCCGCTCCCGAAGCCGAGACGCTGCGCGACGTCGAGGTCGAGCTCCGCCGCCCCCCGCAGTAATCCGAGGCACGTAGAGGCCGCATGGGGCGGTTTTGGGTCGAAATGGGGCCGTCTTGCGCACAAAAATCGACAAAAATCGCAAAAAATCGAAGCGAAATTTGAGCGATATTTGTTGATGATAAAGGAGTTATTGTCATTTTTCGCGTTTCAAAGTGTATAAAATCACTCCCGCGTGTCCTCGGCCGGATTCGCCGAGGTTTTTCCGCCTGTCGCCTGAGGTTTTGGCGGGAGGCTGAGCGCCGCAAGAACGACTCCGGCATTGGCCAAGTAGTGCTCTGCTTCTTCATCTTCAAGGCTAGCGATTTGGGAGAATTAATCGGCAAACTTGGGGGAAAAAAGTGCGAGGGGTCAGGGGAAAGAAAAGGAAGCAGTTAGGAGGGGGCGAGGTGTTGGGATCGGGAGCGCGGGGGTTGACAAGGTTCGAGGGGGCGCCGGCGTTTGGAATTGGCGTCGGCCGACGGTTCGGGCGCTGAAGCAGGACTCAAAATCAACCGCAGATCCTTCGGCTCCGCTTACCCCGCAATCGGATCGCGATTGCGGGGCCCCAAACGCGCTCCGCTCAGGATGACACCGCGAATACCTGGGCTCGTGGTCTCCCCGGTCCCGGAATCGGGACCGGGGGCACCCATTTCTTTCAGTTGAGCCGAGAACCGAAAAGCAGAAGCAGATCCTTCGGCTCCGCTTACCCCGCAATCGATTGCGATTGCGGGGCCCCAAACGCGCTCCGCTCAGGATGACACCGCGAATACATGGGCTCGTGGTCTCCCCGGTCCCAGAATCGGGACCGGGGGCACCCACTCTTGTTGCTGAGCCGGCTTCCCGGGACCTTGGCCACCCGCCCGGCGCCCGTCCCGACCGGCACATGTCCCGAGCACAGCCGAAGGATCAATGCTTTTTGCTTCCCCGCTTCTTCGCGTCCGGCTTCTTCTCGCTGGGCTCATGCGTGATGGGAAGCGGCGCCATGTCCGGCCCGATGCGCTGGACCCGCGTGTCGATCATGTCGTAGTTGATGGTGCGTGGTTTCACTGGCCGCGTGATGCCGGTCGCGGGATCGGTCCTTAGGTCGTTATTGCCCGCAATTTGAATGCTGAACGCGGGAAAGTTCCCCTTCGGCGTGTTCTGCGTATAGACACGCACCGGCAGATAGCCCTGAATCGGATGCAGCCGGAAAGCCGTCTCGTAGCGATGGTGCTTGAGGCTCCATGTAAAGACGCGCACTTCATCAAAGTCGAACGGCAGTCCCGATTGAAGCGGGTCAAGCACGGTGAGGTACTCGGAAACCTGGTGGTTGGCCGCGTCAGATTCTGAATCGGTGACCTTGGTCAGAACCCACGCGCCCACGATGCGCTTGTCCTCGGCGTATTGCCCAATTTCATCCGGCACATCTACGTCCAGACGGCTCGCGAGGAGCCAGCCGACGCGGCCCTCGGCATCGCGCGCCAGCCACCAGTCTTCCATGACGGGGGGCATCACGGGGGGCACG
>CAYYKV010000002.1:0-63035 GCA_964468605.1 uncultured Occallatibacter sp.
GGGTCATTTTGAAACGACGATCCCTCAGGGGCTAAAGCCCGCAATCAGTTTGCTTAGATAATGTACGGGCTGAAGCCCGTACCCTTCAAACTGACCCACTCCCCTGCGAACTGACCACCGATCACCGCTCTTACGGCAGCGGCGCGATGGCAATCGCCGTCACGGGATCGGTGCCGGTCTCCGACTGAATCGCCGAGGTCAGCGCGCCGGAGCTCATTGTGTAAGCGTCGAGGTCGGGATCGCCGCTGGTCGTGGATCCGCCTGTCGCAACCGCGAGCACGAAGTTATCCTTGCTGTCCTCCGCCAGGCCGCTCGGATAGATGCCTGAAGCGATGCTGCTTCCGGATGAAATGGCGTAAGTGGTTCCCGAGGAGGTAATGGGAAACCAGTTGATGCTGCCGGCCGAAGTCGTGCCGGTTCCGTTGGCGACATAGACATAATTGCCGCCGGCTATGGGGAGAATGGCGTTGGGAGCCAGACCGCCGCTGGCGATGGGAGAGCCTGTGGCCTGGGTCAATGTGCCGCTGCCGAGCGAGCTGTAGTTGAAGACGCGTAAACCGCCCGAATTCGCAGTGGCATTTGCCAGCGTCTCGCCGATATAGAAGACACGAGGCGTGGTGTTTGGATCGACAGCGACTGAAAGAGCGTGGCCTCCGGAGTTCGCTACCGGAATAATGGTCGCGGTTGCCGAGAGTGGATTGGAGTTGCCGGTGGCGAAGGGAACGACGATCGTTCCACCGGCATCAAGCGCGACAAACAGATTGGCGCTATCGGGTGAGAGAGCCATCTGTAGAACTGAAGCGCTAGCGACATTAAAGGTTTGAAAGGGCGGCGCTCCGGAACCCGTGTTTGCGCCCGTCGAGGAGTTAATCGGGATCGCGTCCATCTGCACGCTTCCGTTCAGGTTGGTGAATGCATCCACGAGCCACGACCCGCTGACCACCATGGCGGCGGGGATGTCAGTCGAGATTGGGCTGCCACTGTTTTCGAGGGTCAGAGCGCCACCCGATCCAACGGTGTACAGGTAAATGCCGTTGGTGGTGCCAACGTAGAGGAACTCGCCGCCGGGCGCCACGGCGATCGAGGTCGGCTCGGCCGAGAGCGCGTAGGGGCTGCCCGTGATGCTCTCCAGCGTGCCCGAAGAAATGGCGTAACCCGCGATCTGCTTGGTGGTCTGATTCAGCACATAGAAGACGCCACTGGAAAGTGTTGTGGGCGTAGTGCCGGTCGTTCCAGTCGATGCGGGAAGGTCCCAGAAGTTCTTGCATCCGGCCAGGAATGCAGCGACAACCGCGAATGCAGCGACAACCACTCCCAGTGCTGCCCAAAATCTGCTCTTCATCGTCACTCCTGGCGGATTTCCGATCCAAAGCCAACTCGCACAGACAAAACTCAAGGAAAAGGATTCTGCTCAAAGGGTACTGCCCGGCCGCGGGTTTTGTCTTGCCGCCGGACCGAATGCGTGCGGACGCGATGGCGCTGTCCACAATCGTCAATGACTAGACGCGAATTGGAAGGATTCCGCTCTGCGCAGAGCTCACTGCCCCGATTACGCGCGTGGAGCCAGAAGCTCCGAGTCGTTGTTGCGCACATTTCCCACGCGGTCGCTCACCGGCCAGGCGGTCATCTGCTCTGCTGGAAAAGGCCGCAGCAGATCCACGGGGAGCCGTTCCACCGCTGCGGGCTCAAGCCAGCGACTGTAGTCCTTTGGCTCCAGAATCACCGGCATGCGATTGTGGATGGGCTGGAGAACCTCGTTGGCATCGGTGGTCAGAATGGTGAAGGTCTCCAGTGCTTCGCCCTCTTTGGGCCGCCATCGCTCCCAAAGCCCAGCGAACGCATAGGGTTCACCGCTCTTCAACGCGATGGCGAACGGCTTTTTGGTCTTAGCGTCGATGCGCGCCCACTCGTAAAATGCGTCGGCAGGAACCAGGCAGCGCCGCTTGCGAAACGCCTCGCGAAATGCGGGCTTGCCGGCCACTTCCTCCGACCGGGCGTTGATCGTCGAATAGCCGATCTTCGCGTCCTTGGCCCAGAAGGGAACCAGGCCCCAGCGCAACAGCGCGAACTCTCTGGCTCCAGAATCCGCGCTCGGCCGCACGATCGGCTGCACACTTTGCGGCGCTATGTTGTAACTGGCAGAGAAGGCAGGCAGGTCTTCCAGGTCCACGCCGAACCAATCGGCAAGAACCTCTCGCGTAGACCTGCGCGCAAATCGTCCGCACATATTCGAAATAATACGGCTGGATCCGGTACTCGGGCCCTAGTTGGGCCGGCCGCCGGATGCAGCGCGGCGGCGGAAGCGCTCATCGACAGGCTGACGACCTTGAAAGCCCGCTTCAACGGTGTGCCAGTGCTCGATCGCCGTCTCGCCCATGCGCCAGCAAAGGAGAACCACCTCGTCGTCGACACGGCAGGGAAAGTCGAGCAGGCCTGAATCGAGATCCTTCACCTGGACGCCGATCGCGTCGATCTCAGCAATGCTCTCGCGAACCTGCTTCAGATACTCTTCCACTTCGGCACGCTGCCGGGCAACGCTGGCGGAGTTCACGCGCATTCCGCCCGAGAGATAGATGCTCTGAGCCAGCCCGTTGAGGCTCGACTCGACGGTCTCGGCGGATCGCCTGCCTTCCATCGCGCGCTTGAGCAGCGACTCGAGCACCGGGAGAAGTGATTGCGCTTCGTCGATTGTGAAAGTCTTCATCGGCCGTATCCGTTTTGTACCAGCATACGACGATTTGCGTAAAGACAGCGTGCCGCGATCGAACCGAAGGCATCCATCCGGCCGCCCGACTTCTGTTTTCATGGGGCATCCGGAGAGTCTGCTGCAGCGCGGCTGCCGGTTCGGTGAAGCTCAGTGGTCCGGGATGCGCGACGGGACGGGTTGCACAGAGAGTTCCGGCGCGCCCAAATTGTGGATAACGAACCAGGACTGTGGATAAGTGGGTCGATTCATCATTGCAACATTGCTTCAAAGCTGGTGCTGTTACACTCGATTCTGACGAGGCCGTCGCTCAGGAAGCACTCCACGATCGAAGCCGTTCATCAAGAAGGACGCATCAATACTGGCGAATGCCTACGTTGTTTGAATAGTTAATTCACCCGGTTACGTTCGCGCATTACTGGGGCGCGCTGGTCATGACTATTGTTTCGTTGACACTCTACTGATTCTCTCCTATTGTCAAAACACGAAAGTAAATTTCGAAATCGTCAGCGTCGGTTATTCGCACTGCTGTTTTGGGGCCTCGATCAACGCTCCTGAGATTGTTCGATGAGGCACTTCTTCCCTTAGGTTTTACAAGTTGGCAACGGACGAACGTGCTGCAATGGATTATTGGACGCTACGATAAACAAAGACACCTCCAACGGTTAGAAAAATAAAAGCCGCATAAGAGGCTTCATTCGATTCCCACCGGCTGACTACTTTTCGGGAAACCGTCCAGCTGCAGGGTAGTTTTGTTCATTCGCTTCGTTGGTCATGCACCCATCGCATCCTGTGGATGCTGAAGACCTCGTGTTTTTGTGGCCGGGTGTGGGCGTACGAAGGTTCGGGCTTGTAGGGCTTCCCTTGTAACACTGCGCTCAATGAAAGAGGCCTTGGTGAAACCACTCCTCCTGGTTTTGACTGACATTCGAAACGCCAAAGCGCGCGCCACCGTCAAGATGGTCCTTGAAGGTGCGGGCCACAGGGTGATCGAGGCGAACGGAAGTGCGCAAGTCAACGCCCTTCTTAGTAATGGCCTTGATCCCGACCTTCTGCTGTGCGAGGCATCGCCGGTCAACTCGTCGCAGACATCTCCAGTCCGACAGTTGCTGAAATTCGCTGCCGCGGACAAGATTTGCCTGATTACGAAATTGAGCGAACATGGGCTGCGCAAAGAAGCCGCTGAGCTCGGCATCAAGCGCACCCTGAATATGCCAGTGACACGGGAAGACGTCGAGTCAGCCATCGAACCGTTGACTACGCCCAAGGCAAAGATCTGTGCGGCTCGCGACCTGCCTTCCGATTGCGAAGATCCTGCAGTCGCTGCCGGCAACCTCATGAAGTCGGTTCAGATTCCCGAAGACATGCCAGCCGTTCCCTATGTGGAAGACCTCGGCGGGAGCAATTTCTTTCTGGCGGCGTCGCCGCAGATGCTCGAAATCCGCCGTCAGGTCAAGTTGCTTGCGGATATCGATGTCAATGTGTTGATCCTGGGCGAAAGCGGCACCGGCAAGGAAGTGATCGCGCAACTGATTCATAAGAATTCCCGGCGATCCAGGGAGAGATTTCTGAAAGTCAACTGCGCGGCACTGCCGGCAGACCTACTCGAGAGCGAGCTTTTCGGTCATCGCCAGGGCGCATTCACCGGCGCCATCAGCGACCGGGCGGGTAAATTCGAACAGGCGAATCGCGGCACGCTGCTTCTTGATGAAATTGGCGAAATTGGCGTACAGATGCAAGCAAAGCTCCTCCATGTTCTTCAGGATGGGCAGTTTGCCCGACTTGGAGCCCAGGAAACCACGAAAGTCGACGTCAGAGTTCTCGCAGCCACCAATGTTCGGGTCGATGACGCGCTTTTTGCGAAAACATTGCGCGAGGATCTTTATTACCGGCTCAGCGTGTTCACGATCAAGGTTCCACCGCTTCGCGAACGGCGCGAGGAGATTCCCTATCTTATTGAAGAGTTTATTCGCCGTGCACCCGCGGAATTGTCGAGCGGATTTGGCAGCAGCCTTCCCTCCCGGTTGATGGATGCGGCTCTCCTTTGCGATTGGAAGGGCAATCTGAGAGAGCTCAGGAACTTCGTTACCCGGACCATCGTGATGCGCGACGCAGACGCCGCGACCCGGGAACTTGAAGCCAAGGCGGCCACATCTGAAACGGCTGACCCGGAGAATCCGTCGATGGATGCACCGGCTCCGTGCGTGGGCATACGATCGATCGTTCGCGACGTGAAGGCACGGACCGAGTCGAAGATGATCCAGAGTGCATTGGAGAGTTTCGGCTGGAATCGCCGCCGCACCGCGCAGTACCTCAACATGAGCTACCGCGGCCTGCTGTACAAGATTCAGCAGCATCATCTTCGGCCCTGGTCAACCATGGATCCAAAACATTCGGTCGCGAAGAGCGATTCCACTCGCCAGACCGCCATGTAGCCAGCCAGCTCGATCATTCCAAAGTCCTCAGCCTTCGTCGCCGCTTTGTCCCTTTTTTTCAGCAAGGACGGCACTGCAAATAACTGGTATGAAGTGTGCAAAGTTTTGCATCATTCGCAAACCATGTGAATGCTTCGCTTTCCTCATTCGAACTGGAAAGCCAATGGAATCAATCAGAAAGCTTGTTGCGGATCGATGGCATTCTGGCCGGATCGTGGCTATCCAGGTGCTGAGTACCTCTCAAAGAAGGATCCTGGTCTCGTAAAGAATGATGCCTGCGGAAATCGATCGGAGCTTTCGCATCGACCCTGCGGATTTGCCGGGCGAGGCGATCATTTTTGGCTCGACCCCCGCCATGCGCGAGATTCGGAGCAAGATCGACTGCGTCCTCTTCAGCGATCTTCCTGTTTTGATTCAGGGAGAGAGTGGAACCGGCAAAGAGGTCATCGCAAGGTTTCTGCACACACGTTCCAACCGGCACGATGCTCCATTCGTCAAGCTGAACTGCGCCGCAATCCCGGCCAGCCTGCTTGAGAGCGAACTCTTCGGCTATGAAAGAGGCTCCCGCGATGGAGCCGCGGGGGATCGGCTTGGATTGATTGAAATGGCGGACGGCGGCACCCTCTTCCTCGATGAAATCGCCGACATGGGCCGGGAACTCCAGGGAAAGCTGCTGCGATTCCTGCAGGATGGTTCGTTTACGCGCATTGGCGGCAGCGAAGAGCGGCGAGGACAAATTCGAGTCATCTGTTCGTCAAACATCAACCTTCAGAGGGCGGTCGATTCGGGCGCCCTTCGCGAGGATCTCTTCTATCGCATTGAAGTCGTAACCCTGCATCTGTCGGCTCTCCGCGACCGCAAAAGCGATATCCCGCAGATTTGTGAGTACCTGCTTCGGAAATTGTCGCGCCAATTCAGGCGGCGCATTCCTCAGCTCAATCCAGTTACGCTGCACCTGCTCAAGCAGTGGGACTGGCCAGGCAATCTCCGCGAACTGGAAAACTGGGTTGCGCGAGCCGTCATTTTGGGTGATGACCAAGCTTTGAGCGCGGAACTGAAACGGCAGGTGGAGTCGGCCGGAAGAAATGGCATTGTGCAAGCGGATTTCGACCGGTCAAAGGACCTCTCCTCTCAGGCGGCATCCACCGCGGCAGCGACCGCGATCTTGCGGGTCCTGCAGGCAAATAACTGGGATAAGCGCAAGACTGCCAAAGACTTAAAGGTGAGCTATCGAGCGTTGTTGAGTGAATTGCATGACCTCGGAGAGAGCAAACGACGCAAGGGAAATCGGGGTTTCCCGTACTTGCAATGATTTACCGCAGAAACCGCGCTCGGGAAACCGTCCGGGACGCGGCGAAATGGTTGGAGCTGTTCCATATTTCAAGCCTGGTGAATGGTCCTGGGTTTGGCAGGAGAGTTTGGTTGCAGTCAACACGGTTCCCGGATTTGTGGGCGCGGAAACGGGCCCGGAGAGGCTCCAAAATCGCGCAGCGAGCAAAGCTCGGGTTTCAGGATGCGAGGTTACTCGAGATCACGGGATCAGGTTACCGGGAGCTTAAGTGACTAGCACAATACGGGTATTGTCACTCAGATGGCAACCCCTGATGATGAAGACACTTGCAACTCCTCTGTGTCGAGATATTTGGCACGCAAGTCCACTGGACTGAAGTCGAGCGCGAAAAGACTGCTGGAGGAGCCAAGTGAGAGCCACGAAATGTGACTCACAGGGCGAAGCTTGGCCTTTTCACGCCTAACCGGGACAGCCACTCGCCGAAACAAAGGAATTGGAAATGCCGGTCGTTGAAGCCTTCGAATCCGGAATTCTCGATGATTCGCCCTGGTGGGCCATCTATACTCGCCATCACCATGAGAAGGTTATTGCGGACACGCTCACCGCAAAGGGTTTCAAGGTCTTTTTGCCGCTCTATGAATCCATCCGCCGCTGGAAAGACAGGAGAAAGGTTCTCTCTTTGCCCTTGTTTCCGTGCTACCTCTTCGTTCGCGGCGGCCTCGATCGCAAACTTCAGGTCGTGACAACTCCCGGTGTCCATATGATTCTTAACCGGGGCGAGCGCGTTGCCATTGTCCCCGATGCGGAGATTGAAGCGATTCAAAGGGTTGTGAATGGCGACTTCCGCGTTGAGCCGTTCCCGTTCTTAAAATGCGGCACGCGTGTTCGCGTCACCAGGGGCGCCCTGCTCGGTGTCGAAGGGATTCTCATTCGCAAGAAAAATCTTTGCCGCCTGATTCTCTCCGTGGACATGGTTGCGCAGTCCGTGGCTGTTGAGGTCCACGCTTCTGATGTGGAACCTTGTGATTTGGATCGCCAGGGAATTGGTCCGCACAGCGTGACTCTCCATGCGAGCCAGAACCGAATCCAAAGCGGAAGCTCACCGCGGGTTGCTGCTTCTTAAGAACCGGGCAACTCGATCTCGCAGTTGTCCTGGCTTGATCTCAAACGCCCTCATTTCTTTTGGGCACCACCTTCGGACTATCGCTTCATTAGGAATCTTCGATGCGAAATCAAAAGACATCAGCAAACTTGCCCGGCACAAAACTGCCGGGGAAAGCCGTCATGAAAAGACTGGGCCATCTGGCTTTCGCGTTCTGCCTTCTGACCTGTGTGGGATTCTCCGCAAGCCTATGGGGGCAAGCCGCCGCTTCGGACTCTCCCGGCACCGAACCCAATGCTTCGGCAAACAACGCCTCACAAGCGCAGCCCGATGCGTCGGCCAAAACCCCACATGCCGACGACACCTACATCATCGGTGACGGCGACGTTCTATCGATCAATGTCTGGAAGGACCTTGATTTGACTCGATCGGTTCCGGTGCGCTCGGACGGTCGAATCTCGCTTCCCTTAGTGGGAGATTTGCAGGCTGCGGGCCGAACACCGGCCCAGCTCGAACAAGACCTTACGACCGCCCTCCGCGGATTCATCACCGATCCTCAAGTGACGGTGATCGTTCAGGAGATCAACAGCCGGAAGTTCAACATTCTGGGACAAGTGTTAAAGCCAGGCTCCTACCCGCTGACCGCCGACACCACCGTTGTTGACGCCATTGCATTGGCAGGCGGATTCAAGGACTTCGCAAAAAAGAAGGGCATTTACGTCGTTCGCCTGGACGCCAACGGGGCGGAGATTCGAATTGGCTTCAACTATGACGATTTCATCAAAGGGAAACATGCGGTCCAAAGCATTCAACTCCAGCCGCATGACACCGTCGTGGTGCCCTGAAAGACCGAAAATGCGCGCACGAATCACTCTCGTCCTTTTGTTGCTGGCGGCCTTGCCTTCGTGGTCGCAGGTTGAGCCGGGCGCAACCGGCGACACGACCATCGACAATGGCACACAAATGATGATTCCACCGCCCGTGGCGGGCGTGGCCTTCCCGGATGTTGTGTCCTCG
This sequence comes from uncultured Occallatibacter sp., assembly GCA_964468605.1. GTDB lineage: Bacteria > Acidobacteriota > Terriglobia > Terriglobales > Acidobacteriaceae > Telmatobacter. The sequence goes on from CAYYKV010000002.1 coordinate 8,550, forward strand.
GAGAATCTGCCGAATTATGTGTTACTCGGCATCACCGCAAGCGGCGGGTATATCGAGAATGTTCTACCGGCCCAAAATGCACCACTGGTGAATGCCGAAACCTATTCCTTCTACCCGACCATCGCGGTCGCCCGGTCCACGCCTTACCGGCAAGTGACTGCTTCTTACAGCCCGAGCTTTCTCTTCTATGAGCCGGGTTCCGTGAGTGTCCTGAACACGATCAATCACGGCGTGTCGATGACCTTTCAGGATCGTTTCAGCCCGCACATTACTTTCAACATGGAAGATTTCTTCTATCGGACATCCGATGTTTACGATCAGTCCTATCTGTTTTCCGGAGGAGTCGTTACTGGTTCGATAGAAACGCCCACGACGATCGTGATCGCTCCATTCGAGCAACAGTTGAGCAATCTGGTGCATGGATTCCTGACTTACCAATTCGGGAGAGACGGCATGATTGGCGTCGGAGTCACCGATTCGACCATCTACTTTTCCGCCCCATCCGCCACCACCGGGCTGGGAAATTCGCACTCAGACAGTACCTGGGGCTTTTACAACCGGCGCATTTCCCGAAGGCATTATCTAGGTTTCTCGTATCAGTGGACGCGAATCGCCGCGCAAACCATCGCCGAACGGACCGGTACGCAAATGAACTCGCTGCTCCCGTTCTATTCGTTCTATTTCTCAAAGGCGACCTCGGTCTCGATCTCCGCAGGCGCACAGCAGGTCCAAGTTAATGCGCCTGTTCCGCCCAGCTTGCCGACCTATAGTTCGTGGGAGCCCACGGCCGATGTCAGCGTGGGCTACCAAGGCAAGCGCGGATATCTTGCAGCGAGTTATTCCTATACAGTGATCGCCGGACAAGGGTTACTCGGCGCCTTCAATACGAATGGCGCAAATCTTTCGGCAGGATGGAATCCTGCTCGGAACTGGACCACCGGCCTGACTTTTTTCTATGCAAATACGAGCAACGCAACACCACTCCTCAGCCCATACCCCGGCGGGACGACGGTCTCAGGACAGGCGTCGCTTAGCCATTCGTTCAGAGAGTCACTCGTTGCCACAGTTGGTTACGAGCGCATTCATGAGGACTATCCCATAATCCTTTCCGCGAACACCGACAGTAATCAGGTGTATGGAAGAATCACCTACCAATTCAAGAGGAACGTTGGAAAATAACCATGCCAGATGAAACGGATGAGCAGTCAATAGAATTACTCGACCTGAAACGCTTCGCCGGAATGGCTCGGCGCCGGAGGCTTCACTTCCTCGTGCCGCTGTTTCTCGGCTGGCTTCTGGTGTGGGTCGCGAGCTGGGTGATTACGCCGCGCTACAAGTCGAGCACCCTTATCCTCGTCGAACAGCCTTCGATGCCCCAGGGTTATGTCGTTCCGAATATCTCCGATGATCTGCAGTCAAGATTGCAGAGCATGACCGAGCAAATTCTCAGCCGGACCCGCCTGCTGGATATCGTTGGCGAGCTTCACCTGTATAGCGGCGCGAAGGGAGAGTTGCCCGACGACGTAAAGGTCGACCGGATGCGCAAGGATATCGGAATCGAGCTCGTGCGAGATCAGGGAAAACAGGACATCACCGCATTCCGAATCTCCTATCTGGCACGTGACCCGCACCTTGCGCAGCGCGTTACGGCGGCACTCACCGACCTCTTTATCAGCGAAAACCTGAGGGTGCGTCAGCAGGAGTCTGAAGGGACAACGACCTTCCTTGAGCAGCAATTGCAGGGGGCTCGTGAAAATCTGTCCGAGCAGGAAGCAAAGGTTCAGCAGTTCGAAGCCCAGCACGAAGGGGCGCTGCCCGAACAACAGGCAAGCAATCTTCAAATTCTTGCCGGCCTGCAATCGCAGCTGCAGGGCGAGCAGGACTCCCTGAACACCGCAAAGCAACAGCGTGTCTACCTGCAAGCAATGCTGGCTCAGGAACAAAGTTCATCGTCGGCATCGGGTGCGGATTCAGATGCGTCGGCTCAAGGGGATTTGGCGACCATCGACAAGCAACTCGACGCATTGCACGCCGAGCTTGCGGATCTCAGTTCGAAATACACGGATCGCTATCCCGACGTTCAGAGGGTGAAAGACGAAATCGCGAAGACCGAGGCAACGAGAGCGAACATCGTTGCGTCGTTGAAGTCCAGGGGATCGGGCTCGCGGCGACCGAGTGACGCCGGAACTTCGGAATCGGCGCTGACTGCCAAGGGCCAGTTGCAGGGGCAGTTGCAGGCAAACCAGCTGGAGATCGCCAACCGGGAAAGTGCAATCGAGAGCCTGAAAGCCAGGATCGACTCTTATCAAGGACGTCTCAACCTGGAGCCGTCCGCCGAGCAGGAGCTGGCAGAGCTTACTCGCGGATACGACCAATCCAAGGCCAACTATGACGATCTTCTGAAGAAGAGGGACGAATCCCAGATGGCCACGAGCATGGAACAGATGCAGCAAGGCGAGCGGTTCACCATGCTTGACCCTCCCACCTTGCCTTCCAAGCCTTACTTTCCCGATCCCATCAAGTTCTGCGCCATCGGCTTGGCGGTGGGCCTGGTATTAGGCTTGCTCGTGGCGACAATCTTTGAGTTCATGGATGATCGCCTGCACAGCGAGAAAGAGATCAAATCGCTGTTGCCGATCGCGGTGATCTCGGAGGTTCCCGAAGTGGTCAGCCCGCTGGATGAACAGAATGCAAAAAGGAAGCTGATTCTGGAGTGGGCAACGACGGCGTTTGTCGTCGTCACAATCCTCGCCGGCTCCGCCTTCAGCGTTTTACACGACTAGACCCATCGACCATGTACAAAGCCTATTTCCATCTCAAACGCAACCCCTTCGATCTGACCCCGGATCCTCATTGTTTCGTGCCCACGCCGCGGCACAATGAGGCGCTCGCGGCTCTTTACTACGGAGTGCGGCGCCACAAAGGGTTCGTCGTCGTTACCGGCGAAGTGGGTACGGGGAAGACCTTGCTGCTGCGATGCCTCCTCCGCCTCCTGGAAGACAGCAAAGATATTGCCTACGCCTATTTGTTCAATAGCCGGCTCGAGCCGACGGACTTCCTGCAGTACGTCCTCGCCGATTTTGGACTGCCGGCCTCGGGAAAGAATAAATGCGAGCTGTTGCTGGACCTCAGCAAGTTCCTCGTCGCGCGCGGCGCAAAGCAAATGACAAGCGTCCTGATTGTCGACGAGGCGCATGATCTATCCGCGGACACACTGGAAGAGGTTCGTCTGCTTTCAAACCTGGAGACTTCGGAAGACAAGCTGGTGCAGATCGTACTGGCAGGACAGCCGGAGCTGGACAAGAAACTGGATTCGGTGGAATTGAGACAGCTGAAGCAGCGGATTGCCCTGAGAACGCAGCTTGGAGCCCTCAACGCCAAGCAAACGCAGGAGTATATCGATCAGCGCCTGCGCATAGCCGGTGCGGACTCAAGCCAGCCGCCGATCTTTTCCCCTCAAGCGGTTGAGCAAGTGTTCTCGTATTCGCGCGGCTTTCCGCGCCTCATCAATACCCTATGCGAAAACGCGTTGATCAGCGCCTACGCGAGGCAGACGCCGACCGTAACGGCGCGAATCATTGAAGATGTGGCGACCGAATTTCGTCTCGACGCCTTTGTGCCTGTACAGCAGGATTCATAGCCGCCTTAATCCACCGATTTGTTGTGAAAGGGAACGACCATGAGCCGAATCTTTGATGCCCTGCAGCGGCAGGAAACCGAGCGGTCCGGAGGCGACTCTACCGCGCTGCCCCAGGGCCCCGATCTGCTGCGACGCACGGAGCGCCGAGTGGTTTCGAGATGGGATGCCGACGGTCCTCGTCCGGCGTCTCAAGCAACCACGAGCGCCAAAGACGGCTCGCTTATTGATATCGCAGAGGCCGCCGGCGTCGCGCCGGAACCGGGTATTGCGGAAGTGCGATCTCTGATCGAGCGCTCAGCTGTTCTTGAGAAACTCCCGATGCTGCAGATTTCGCCTACCGCGCAAAGCAGGTTGGTATGCCTCACCGATCGAGAAAGCCCCACCGCCGAAGCGATTCGACTCCTGGGAGTTCGATTAAGAGACATCCGGCACAGCCGGCCGCTTAAGAAGGTGCTTATTACAAGCACGATCCCACAAGAAGGAAAGAGCACGATCTCAGCCAATCTCGCATGTGCCCTCGCCCAATCGACCGACGAAAAGGTATTGCTGGTTGAAGGAGACTTGCGCCGCCCTTCGCTGTTACGAATGTTCGGTGTCGACGGTGTCCCGGGGATCACTGAATACATACAGGAAGAGGGAAGCCAGCTCAGCGATGTTTACGGTCTCGATGATGCGGGCATCTGGATCCTGCCGGCGGGAGAGACTGCAGGCAACCCGCTCGAACTGCTGCAATCGCAAAGATTGCAGGTTCTGATGCAGCAGCTCACCGCTTACTTTGATTGGATTATTATTGACTCGCCTCCCGTATTGCCTTTGGCGGATACAAGTATCTGGATGCGAATGGCCGACGGAATTCTATTGGTTACGCGCCAGGGGACGACCGAGAAACACGAGTTGCAGAAGGGGCTGGAAGCACTTTATCCAAACAAGCTGCTGGGTGCGGTCTTGAATGGCGCCATCGCCTCAACTTACAGCGGTTACTATTACCAATCGCGCAGTTCCTCCTAGCAAATCTTCACCGGGCTCGACGAGAAAACCAACATCGCGGTCTCCGTTTCATCGTTGCGTTCGGCGCGGAACCGTTCCGGCAACCACCAAATACTTTTGCAACCCGTGCGTCACCGCCCCGATTATGTACCGTTTTTGGCCGAATTTAGAGATGGGCTGGACGCGCATAGATATTTCATCCGGCACTGTGTCAACCACATATACGCCGGCTAATGGCCTGAGAGGAGCATGTCGTGACACGACTGCATCAAACTAAACCATCGAATTCCCCTGATCCGCTGCTGGAAGGTGGGCCTGCAGTTAATCGCACGGCCCTCGACGAGACGACCTTTCAGCGCATGATCGCGATCGAACGCAAGCGCACGGAACGCTCCAAGGCTCCATTTGTCCTGATGTTGCTCGAAGCGGTGAGCGATCGCGGGCAGAAGAGCAACAGCGCTACACTGCGGCACATTGCAACGGCTTTGCTTGCATCCAGCAGAGACACCGACCTGGTTGGCTGGTACAAAGACGACGCCATCGTCGGGACGTTGTTCACGGGCCTCATCGTGAATGACAAACGGGTCGTTCTCGACACATTTCTGGCCAAAGTGAGCGCCACGCTCCAGGAGGAGCTGACCACCGACGAGTTCAACCAGGTGCGCATATCGTTTCACCTGTTCCCGGATGATTGGGATCATGAGAAGCCGGGCCGGCCGACCAATGCAGCTCTGTATCCCGATCTAGTGAGCGATGACAAAGGGCGCCGAACGGTGCTCATCGTCAAACGCATGGTCGACATTGCCGGAAGTGCAACTTTGGTTGTCCTGTTTGCGCCCCTCTTTCTCGCTATCGCTCTCGCCATCAAACTTACTTCCAGGGGCCCGGTGTTCTATCGCCAGCAAAGAGTCGGACGCTACGGTCAGACGTTCACGTTCCTTAAATTCCGCTCGATGTTCGTAAACAACGACAGCAACGTGCATAAGGAGTTTGTCACGCGGCTCATTGCCAGCAAGCCCGGCGAGGCAAAGCATTGCGATGGCGGCGGCGACGTTTACAAACTTACGAACGACAAGAGAATCACGCGGGTGGGCGCATTCCTGCGCAGAACGAGCCTCGATGAGCTTCCTCAGTTTCTCAACGTGCTCAAGGGAGAGATGTCGCTTGTCGGCCCGCGTCCTCCGATCCCTTATGAGCTGGCCGCTTATCAAACCTGGCACCGGCAACGGTTGCTGGCGGTGAAGCCGGGAATCACGGGCCTTTGGCAGGTGATGGGCCGAAGCACCGTCCGGTTCGATGAGATGGTGCGGCTCGACCTGCGTTACGCTTCCACGTGGACTCCATGGCTGGATCTGAAGATCCTGCTGCGCACTCCAGGGGCGGTCATTAAAGGCTCCGGGGCCTATTGAACCCTGAATCCTGCACTCTTCCCGGGCAGGACGCCCGGGAAGTCCATGCGAGGAGCTTTTGCAGCGGCCGCATCGGCAGGATCCCATCGACGAGATGCTTTCCAGCACTCGTTCACTGAAAAACCAGACCTTCGCAACGCGTTTCTGGTTGCACTCAGAGCGGGAAATCTTCCTGCGTCCTCTGAGTGAACCTAGCGGAGAAGATCGGCAAGCAGGAGAGAAGGACCTATGGACTTCGGCGTAATCGGATACGGCTACTGGGGTCCGAACATTGTCAGGAATCTTGCCGGCCTTGAAGGCGTCGTGGTGCGGGCCATTTCCGACATGAACCCGGCGGCGCAGGCGCGCGCCCGCAAGGCCTATCCCGGTGTGACCGTGACAGCCAGCGCGATGGAGGTGATTACCTCACCTCAAGTCGATGCCGTGGCAATCGTTTCGCCTGTCTGGACTCACTACGAATTGACCAAAGCCGCGCTTGAAAATGGAAAACACGTTTTTGTTGAGAAGCCGTTTACCAGCACGGTCGCTCAAGGGGAGGAACTGGTCAACCTCGCGGAACAGAAAAACCTGAAAGTGATGGTCGACCATACGTTTCTTTTCACGGGCGCGGTGAAGAGAATTGGGCAGCTCATCAGCGAAGGCGCATTGGGGAATCTCTATTACTACGACTCGACTCGCGTGAATCTTGGCCTGTTTCAGCACGACGTGAATGTGCTCTGGGACCTGGCGCCGCACGATCTTTCGATCATGGATCACCTCATCAAGGCCAGTCCTGAAGCAGTCGTGGCCACCGGGCAAGGCCATTTGAACGGACATGAGGACGTGGCGTTCATGACGCTTTACTTTCCCGACAAGATCATCGCTCACATCAACGTGAACTGGTTGTCCCCGGTCAAGGTCAGGACCACGCTGATTGGCGGCGAGAAGCGAATGATCGTCTGGAACGATCTTGAGGCCGACGAAAAAGTGAAGGTCTATGACAAGGGAGTCAAGATCACCAGCCGGGAGGGCGTTTACGATCTCCTGGTCAGTTACCGATCGGGAGATATGTGGTCTCCGCAACTGGAGCAAGTCGAAGCCCTGCGCCAGGAGCTCGGCTACTTCGTGGAGTGCATTACCACCGGCAAGGAGCCGTTCAATAACGGGCACGCGGGCCTGCGCGTCGTCAGGATGCTTGAAGCTGCCAGCGAGTCCTTGAACAAGAAGGGAGCGTTTGTCCGCTTATGAGCGAATTCAACTCTGTCGCGGCAGACGTGAAGCTCGGAGTCAACGTGAAGCTGTCGAAGTTTGTCAATCTCTACGGATGCGAGATCGGAGATGAGACCAAGATCGGGGCATTTGTCGAGGTCCAGAAGAATGCCCGGATTGGAAAGCGTTGCAAGGTCTCGAGCCACTCGTTCATCTGTGAAGGCGTGGCAATCGAGGACAACGTCTTTATCGGGCATGGAGTGACGTTTACCAACGACACCTACCCGCGGGCCACGAACGACGATGGAACGCTGCAAACCGGCGCTGACTGGGAAGTCAGGCCAACGATCGTGCGCAGGGGTGCATCGATCGGCTCGGGCGCTACGCTTTTGTGCAACCTGAGCGTGGGCGAAAACGCAATTGTCGGCGCGGGCAGCGTCGTGACCAAGGATGTCCCACCCAACACGATCGTGGCCGGAAACCCGGCCCGGGTGCTGCGGACGATTGAAACACGAAGCGAGGAGTCTCATGTCAGAAGCTAATAAAATACCGTTCCTTGACCTCATTACCCCGCATGTGGAACTCGAGCCGCAGCTCACTGAAGTCTTTCGCCAAGCCTTGTGTACTGCCGGATTCATCGGCGGGCCGATGGTGGAGGAGTTCGAGGCTTCCTTCGCGGAATTTTGTGCCGCAGATCATGCCATCGCCGTCAGCAGCGGAACCGACGCGCTTCGCTTTGCTTTGATGGCCTGCGGTGTAGGGCCGGGCGATGTCGTCGTGACGGTGCCCAATACATTCATCGCCACCACAGAGGCGATATCGCAGGCACGCGCGATACCGGAGTTTGTGGATGTCGATGAGCAGACCAACAACATCTCCGTCGAAATGCTCGAGCGGTTCCTGGAAAAACGCTGCGTCAGAAACAATGCAGGGAAGCTGATCAGCCTCCGCTGCGGCAGGCCAGTGACCGCCGTGATTCCCGTACATCTCTACGGCCAAATGGCCGACATGGATCCAATCCTTGCATTGGCCGACCGCTTCGGGCTTGTCGTCATCGAAGATGCCTGTCAGGCGCACGGTGCGGAATACTTCTCCAAGCGGCTCAATCGCTGGATGAAGGCCGGCTCCGTGGGCCGTGCAGCCGCGTTCAGCTTCTACCCCGGCAAGAACCTGGGCGCCTGCGGCGAAGCTGGAGCGGTGACGACGAATGATGCCGGCGTGTCCGCGAAAGTCCGGATGCTTCGAGACCACGGGCAGGAAAAGAAGTACGTCCACGGGCTGGAGGGGTACAACGGGCGCCTGGACGCGATCCAGGCAGGCATTTTGCGGGTTAAGCTCTCTTACCTCGAGCAATGGAATTCCCAACGAAGAGAGCGGGCGGGGAACTACGACCGGCTATTAGCGGATAACGACTCCGTGATTCGGCCGCATGAGCCTTCATGGTCTCGCGGCGTATATCACCTCTATGTCGTCCGCACAAGCGATCGCGAAGGATTGATGAATCATCTTAAAGAAGCCGGCGTTGGAACCGGAATTCATTATCCGATTCCGCTTCATCTGCAAAAAGCATATTCGCCGCTGAATTACAACCCGGGAGATTTTCCGGTTACCGAAAGACTGGCGACGGAGATTGTTTCTTTACCCATGTATCCGCAACTGACAGAGGGTCAGCAGGCAATCGTGGCCAGGGAAGTGCTTGCATTTTCGCGGAAATCCGGTTCGGTGCCAGGTCCGGCGGAAGAAAGCTTACTTGCACAGGGAGATCGCTCCATCTAGTTACTGCTGCATGTCGCTCCAACTGCGCGAATCACTTTGCGTGAAGCGGACTAAGGCGCGCCATAAAGCGCCCTCACCAGCGACTCACTCGATCTTGCCATGACAAACTCTTCAAAATATGTGCTCATCACTCCCGCGCGGAACGAAGCTGATTACATCCGCTTAACACTGGAGTCGATGGCCGCGCAGACGCTACCTCCGCTGAAGTGGGTGATTGTAAGCGACGGGTCAACGGATGGGACGGATGAAATCGTGCGCGAATACACGGCTAAGAATCCGTGGATTGAATTGGTCCGCACGGCAGAGCGCAAGGAGAGGCACTTCGCCGGCAAAGTGCATGCCTTCAACGCCGGCTATGAGCTGGTCAAGGATCTGGATTTTGAGATCGTCGGCAATCTGGATGCCGATGTCTCGTTTGAACCCGATCTCTTTGAGTTCCTGATCGCCAGAATGAACGAGAACGCGCAACTTGGTGTTGCCGGCGCGCCCTTTCGCGAAGGGAACTTCCAGTACGACTATCGCTACTCGAACATCGAGAATGTCTGGGGCGGCTGCCAACTGTTTCGGCGCGAATGCTATGAGGGGATCGGCGGGTACGTACCGTTAAAAGGCGGCTGCATCGATCATGTCGCGGTGGTTTCCGCGCGGATGCACGGCTGGAAGACGCGCACCTTCACGGAAAAGGTGGTTATGCATCACCGCAAGATGGGGACCGCCCAGCGCGGCTGGCTGAAGGCGAGATTCAACGTGGGCGTGAAGGACTACAGCGTCGGCAACCATCCCCTGTGGGAGTTGGTGCGGATGTTTTATCAGATGAAGCATCGCCCCTTCATCGTGGGCGGATTAGTGCTTGGCTGGGGATATGCGTGGTCGATGCTTTCCCGCCGGCCGATCGCTCTCTCAAAGGAACTTGTCAAGTTCGCCCGTCGCGAACAGATTCAGCGGCTCAAGCGAATCTTCGCCTGAGTATCAGGTGAAGCTGCGGCAAGAGCCGATCCAGTCGTTTCCTGGTTTGTCTTTCAGGATTGCAGCGGCGCGACTGTGAACGACGGCATGAACCGTAACGAACATCAGTAGAACAAGCTGTCCGCACACTAATCTTCGCCCATCCAGGGAAGTGAGAGGTCGAACTTGAAAATCGTTGATCGAGGTCTGCAATTCGCTCGTGGTTTCATCATGAGCTATGGAAACCAGGCCACCAAGAAGCGCCTTTGGGACAAGGAGTACCGCGAGGAAAAGTGGCGATTCGCCTACAACACCGCGGGGGATTGCGTCTACGCTCATCTCGAAAAGCACGCGAGGAACGGGAAGATCCTCGATCTCGGATGCGGTTCGGGCAACACGTGCACTGAATTATCCGATGCATCGTATGGTTCGTACGTCGGTGTCGACATATCGGAAGAGGCGCTGGCAAAGGCATCCAAACGCTCGCAAGACGCCGGGCGCGCCCATAAGCATAAGTTTGTCCAGTCAGACTTCCTCGGCTTTGAATCGTCTGAAACGTTCGACGTGATTCTCTTCCGGGAGTCGATGTATCACGTCCCGATTGAAAGAGTGAAGTTCTTACTCGATAAGCTTTCGCCCAATTTGGCCAGTGACGGCGTTTTTATCGTGCGTTTGGCAATCATGCGAGATGGCAAAGTAAAGTTTCGCCCCAAAAAGATGATCGACATTATTGCGAACAACTTTCAGGTGATCGAAAAGAATGAATATGACAAAGGCGGCACGGTCGTCATCGTATTCCGTCCGCAAGATGGATCGGGAAAAGTCAACGGCCGAAAGGCCAGCTCACATCTCTCGTGAAACTATCCAGCTCATCGTTGCGCCCGGGACATTCGTTCGTTGAAATGATGGCAAACAGATTGAAGACGAAAAGTTTCAAGTCCAGCTCCGCAATGCGCCAGAGGCAGCGATGACGAACCAGAATCAACATATCTGCGTTTGCGTCTGCACTTACAAACGGCCAGAGTTTCTTCGACGGTTGCTTATTGACCTGGTTAGTCAGGATACCGGCGGACGTTTTACACATTCGATCGTCATTGCGGATAACGATCAGCTTCGTTCGGCCGAACCTCTGGTGTCGGACTTTGCTGCAACTTCGAAGATTCCCGTCAAATATTGCGTTGAGCCTCGGCAGAACATCGCCCTTGCGCGCAACAAGGCCATCGAGAATGCAGAGGGAGACTATATCGCCCTCATTGACGACGACGAGTTTCCGGAAAAAAACTGGTTACAGGCCCTTTTCGACGCCTGCGAAAGATACAAGGTTGATGGAGTGCTTGGGCCTGTGAAGCCTTCGTTCGAAGACGGAGTTCCCCGTTGGATCGTTAAAGGAAGGTTCTACAACAAGCCTTCCCACGAAACTGGCTTCGTCCTTGCAGCTCGCAATACTCGCACATCGAATGTGCTGGTAAGAGATGAGGTGATGCGAGGCCCCGATGCGCCTTTTCGGCCCGAGTTCCGAGCCGGCGAGGATGTGGATTTCTTCAGGAGAGCGATCGCGCAGGGCCGGGTTTTCATCTGGTGCAATGAAGCGGTGGTGCATGAAGAAATACCACCGACGCGATGGAAGCGCAGCTATCTGTTAAGAAAAGCGCTGCTGCGGGGCGCCAGTGCTGCATTGCGGCCAACCGTCGGCCCGCTGAACATCGCAAAATCGGTTCTTGCTGTTGTTCTTTACGCAATTGCTCTGCCTTTTTCGGTGCTGCTGGGGCAGCACAAATTCATGGACACACTGGTGCGGCTGTGCGATCACCTCGGGAAGGTTCTCGCGGCCCTGGGGTTTAATCCGATCAAAGAGCCATATGTAGTGGGATGAGGTTGCGGCTGCCGGCGCGGTCAGAAATTGGGTTTCTGTGGCAGGCCCGCGGAGAAGCATCTATATAGACGTTTGGAGAGGTCGCCGATGGCTAAGGCAGCGGCCAGTTTACCGGCTGCGGTGGGTTATCCCATCCGAGGGTTCGAATCCCTTCCCTCTCCGCCAATTTCAATGAACAACCCCGTCGTGGCGTGAGGCCGGCCAGCAACCCTCCGACCCACCCAGACGCCCGGCGGGAGGCTCAGAACTATGGTTGCCGGCGATGGTGCAGATGAAGCTGATTAAGGTTTGCGACAGAGAGATCCGAATCGAAGGGCGAATGCTCCGCGTCGCCGAGCCGCATGGCGACCACTATCGCTTTCTAGATGACCCGGCTCCTGTCATTGACGGGTTGCGCACTTGCGGCGAGCGAGTGGACTTATTCGCGTTCGCCCAAAGGCTTCCCGAGACGAAGCCGAAGTTCTCATACTCCGTGGAATGGGAGAATTTTGCGGTTTTGCCCGTCACGACGTTTGAGAATTGGTGGACAAAAGAACTTGGGTTCAAGGCACGGAACAAAGCCAAGCAGGCGGAGAAGAACGGGGTCGTGCTTCGCGAAGTGCCTTTCGACGACACATTGGTTGCCGGGATTGTTGAAATCAACAATGAATGCCCGATTCGGCAGAGAAGGCGTTTCCCGCATTACGGAAAAAGCTTTGAGACCGTGCGTCGCGAAGTAGGGACATTTCGAGACTGCAGCATCTTTATCGGGGCTTTCTTTGAGGACAAGCTGATCGGCTTTGTAAAGTTAGTGCCGGATGAGACGTGCACTCAGGCGGGGCTCATGAACATCATTTCGATGCTCAAGCACAGGGACAAGGTGCCGCAGAATGCCCTGATTGCTCACGCGGTCAGAGCTTGCGCAGCCCGAGGCATTCAGTATCTTGTGTACTCGAAGTTCGATTATGGAAACAAGGAGCACGACGGATTGCGCGACTTCAAGGAGCGCAACGGCTTCAAGCGCGTTGACACGCCCCGGTACTATGTTCCTCTTACCGGCAGGGGTTGGGCTGCATTTCGCCTGGGATTGCACCATAAATTGTCAGAACGAATTCCGGAGACTTTTGCGAAAAGGCTTCGCGACCTTCGCGCTGGCTGGTACGAGCGAAAGTACCGTTCGGTGATGGGGGAGATCTAGTGCTCGGCATTGCAGGACTTATTACGAAGCTTCCAAGGGAACGTGCTGAGCGCGAATTGGCCGCCATGCTGGGCACGCTCCACCGCGAGCCGTTTTATGTTACGGGCACATGGATGGATGAATCCCTCGGTGTGTACGTTGGGTGGAGTGCGCAGCGCGGCTCATTTGCAGATGGAATGCCGCTTACGAACGAGAAGGGCGACGTGGCGCTCGTGTTTGCAGGGGAAGAGTTCCCCGAGCCCGGGACGGCAGCGCGACTGACGGCGCGCGGACACACACTCGGTTCCGCCGAAGCCGATTACCTGGTGCACCTGAGCGAGGAGGACCCGACTTTTCCTGCGAGCCTCAACGGCTTCTTTCATGCGCTCCTGGCGAACCGGACTCTCGGTACGGTGACCCTCATGAACGACCGTTACGGCATGCAGCGTCTTTACTACCACGAATCGAAGGACGCCTTTTACTTTGCCGTGGAAGCGAAAGCAATCCTTGCCGTTCGCCCCGAGCTTCGCTCCGCGGACCCGACGAGTCTGGGGGAACTCATCGCGATGGGCGCGGTTCTCGAGAACCGGTCCTTGTTTCAAGGAATTTCCGTCATGCCGGGGGCCTCGCTCTGGACGTTCCGGAACGGTGCGCTGGCAAAAAAAGGCGCCTATTTTGATCCGAAAGAGTGGGAGTCTCAGCCCGTCCTCGACCCGGATTCGTACTACCGCGAGTTGAATGAAGCCTTCGTGCAAAGCCTGCCGCGTTATTTCGGCGGCCGGCAGCGCGTGGCGATGTCGCTGACAGGCGGGCTCGACACGCGGGCGGTCATGGCCTGGTACAGAGGCTCCGCGGGCTCGCTACCCTGCTACACATTCGGAGGAATGTACCGCGACTGCAGGGATGTTCTCGTAGCCCGCAAAGTGGCTCAAGTCTGCGGACAGTCTCACCAGGTTCTTGAGGCCGGCATGGATTTTCTTGCGCGATTTCCCCAGCTTGCCGAACAGACTGTATACATTTCGGATGGCTGTGCCGATGTGAGCTCCGCCCCGCCATTTTATGTTTGCCGGCAGGCGCGCGAAATTGCCCCGGTAAGAATGACGGGAAACTACGGCGACCAGATTCTTCGCCGGCTGCGGTCATTCAAGGCAAAGATGCCCGCTCTCGACCTGTTCCGGCCAGAGATGCTGTCGCTGGTCGCGGAGGCCTGCAAGAGGTTGAATCGCGTGAGTGACACGAACCCGCTTTCGTTTGCGGCGTTTCGCCAGATGCCCTGGTTTCACTCCAATCTCCTGGCGCTCGAACAGTCACAGCTCACGCAGCGTACACCGTTCCTCGACAACGAACTTGTCCGGATCAACTTCCGCGCTCCCGATTCCGCAGTGAACAATAATGCCGCCCGGCTCCGGCTGATCGCGGATGGAAATCCTGCCTTGAGGCAAATCCGGACAGATGTAGGGGTCGGGGGCAGCCACGAAGCTTTTCCCGGCGAACTTGTCCGCCGCTACCAGGAGTTTACGTTCAAGGCTGAATACGCCTATGACTACGGCATGCCGCAATCGGTCGCCCGAGTCGATCATGCACTCTCGCTTTTCCATTTGGAGAGGCTCTTTCTCGGGCGCCACAAGTACTACCATTTCCGAATCTGGTATCGTGATGCACTCTCCAAATACGTTCAGGAGATACTGCTCGATCCGTTGACCCTATCGCGGCCTTATATCGATCGTTCGGCGGTCGAAGCCATGGTCCAGGGCCATGTGAGAGGAGATCGCAACTATACGATAGCGATCCACAGGCTGCTTTCATTGGAGCTGCTGCATCGCCTCCTGCTCGACGGCAGCGCACAGTTTAGGCCGGCGATGGCAACGACTGGACAAGCTACATGACTACTGCGCTTGCGACCCTAATTTGTGCAATTGGAATCGCCGGACTGTTCTATCTGGATCGGGACAAATCGGTCCGTACGTCCAAAGCTCTATGGCTGCCGGTTATCTATCTCTGGATCACCGGATCGCGGTCGGTTTCAGAATGGCTAGGGTTTTCTCCGAACACCGACGCAAATATACAACTGAACGGGAGCCCTCTTGACGCGATTATTTTTGCGGTTCTCTTAGCTGCCGCCACGGTTGTTCTTATCCTGCGATGGAAGCGGATCCGCCCTTTTCTTATAGCGAATTGGCCGATCCTGATTTATTTCGTCTATTGCTTCATCAGCTTTGCATGGTCGTCGAATCCCGAAATTGCCTTCAAGCGATGGACTAAAGCCCAGACCGACTTAGCCATGTGCCTGGTTATCGTGACCGATCGCCAGCCTGTTGAGGCTCTGAAGCGCGTCGTTTCACGAGTAGGGTTTATCTTATTGCCGGCTTCATTGTTATTGATCAAGTATTACGGCAATTTAGGCCGGGAATATAGCCCAGACGGGGCGCTAATGAGAACTGGCGTGACGACAAACAAGAACATGCTCGGCGTGATGCTCTTTGTCGTCTCACTCTTCACCATGTGGCGCGTTATCACTCTTTGGCGCGCGAAGAACCAACCCGACCGCGTCCGGCATCTGTTGGCACAGTGCGCCCTGTTGGCATTCGGTGTCGTTCTCCTGAGAATGTCGGACTCGAAGACCTCCATCGCGTGCTTCGCTCTTGGCAGTGCGATCGTTTTCGCGACCGGGCTACGCGCGATCAAGAATCGACCTGTCAGAGTCCATGTTCTCTGTTTGGCAGTGTTTCTTGCCGGCGGACTCGCTCTTCTGTTCGGTGGTGGATCGTTGGTTGTGCAAGCGATGGGCAGGAAATCGAACCTCTCCGGGCGCACAGACATCTGGGCCGCGCTGATTCCGGCGGCGCCCAACGCGATTGTAGGCGCTGGATTCGAGAGTTTCTGGATCAGCCCAGGTGAAGTGAAGTTTAAAGAAGCGCTTAATAGAAACGGCTGGTGGCACGCTGAATCGCTCAACGAGGCGCACAATGGTTACCTCGAGGTCTACCTTAATCTTGGCATTCTAGGCGTCGGCTTAATCGTGCTGATTCTGATCAGCGGCTATCGGAGCGCAGTGGCGGCATACCGACGAAGTCCATCCATCGGCGGGCTCATGATCGCGTATATCATTGTTTCAGCCTTCTACAACATCACCGAAGCTGGGTTTAGAAGCCTCGACCTATCATGGATCTTTCTCCTTCTGGCGATCATTAGCGCGAGCGGCGTTGCTATGGGCGTCATCGAGGGTCAGGCGCTAAGGAATCGGGATTCGCGCGGCAGCGGCGAGAAAGTGAAGTCCGCAAGTAATAAGCCCCTGCCCATCAAAGCTACTGCCTGGACGGTCTAAGCGGGACTGAAGCAATTTGAGAGCAGCGGACCCGTGAATTTTTGCTCCAATACCCAGGTTCCAGGGAGAGACATCGGAACCGGTGGCGCTCGGAAGCACACACTTGCAGTCAAATCCTCTTCGAAGTTCAGGACTGTGACACTGCTTGTATGTCTGACCAGGGCTCGAACGAGAGGCCTTTTCAAAGGGAATCCATGAGTCGACTTCGCATCCTGGTGTTGGGATCGTTTTGTGATCCGGAAGCAGTTAGCATGCCTTACGTTACGTATTCGCATGCAGCAGCTCTCGCCAAGATTCATGATGTTTCACTGGTGATTGGAAGGCCGAGCGAGAAGAATGTGCGCCGTGCGGAGGGCCCGTTTCGTACGATCGAAGTGGTTCGACGGCCGATCGTGGAACGGATCTTTAACTGGGGTTTCCGCTG
The DNA here is from genome assembly GCA_964468605.1 of uncultured Occallatibacter sp. Lineage (GTDB taxonomy): Bacteria > Acidobacteriota > Terriglobia > Terriglobales > Acidobacteriaceae > Telmatobacter. Next base: position 25,273 of record CAYYKV010000002.1, read on the forward strand.
GATCTTCAGAAGCAACTTTGACAGTCAGGCTCTGACTGCCTTTGGCGTTCCATTCGCCCTGCATTTTGAGTGGAAGGCCTGGCGGCAGTTGCGCCGCCGCATCTTTGCCGGCGAGTTCGATCTTGTTCTGCGCCTCTTACCGATGTCGCCGGTCGTACCCAGCCCATTCGCATTCTTCCTGCGCAAGGGGCCCATCCCATTCGTAATAGGACCGCTCAATGGCGGTCTGCCCTGGCCCCCAGGCTTTAGCCAGCTCGAGGACCAAAAGGAGTGGATCTCAGGGCTCCGGAGTCTATACCGCCATCTGCCATTCGCCCGTTCCACCTACCGCGACGCGACAGCGATCATCGCCGCTTCATCCCAAACATTTTCCGAGTTCGCAGCGCAGCGGGACAAGGTGTTCTTTGTTCCTGAGCCCGGGATCGATCGATCGCTGTGTTTTGGCGACAGGCGAAATCCAGAGCCGGGCACCAAGTGCGAATTACTCTTTGTTGGCGGCCTGGTCCCACGAAAAGCGTGTAACCTTGCGCTGCGCGCGGCAGCTCCATTTCTGCGAGACGATTTAGCGCGGTTTACCGTGGTTGGCGACGGGCCGGAGCGAAGCCGTCTGGAGGAACTCGTAAAGTCACTCGGGATCGAAAAGGCCGTTACCTTCTGCGGCTGGCTCGGCCATGCCGAAGTTCTCAAACGTATGCGCTCTGCCGACGTGTTTGTCTTTCCCACACTTCGCGACAACGGCGCCGGCGTCGTGTTTGAGGCTCTCGCTACCGGAGCCGTACCGGTCGTTGTCGACTTCGGGGGACCCGGAGACATTGTGATCCCGGAAGTTGGCTACAAAGTGCCTCTCACAAATGAAAGCGACATTGTGGCGCAGTTAGAAAAAGCTCTGGCCAAACTCGTCAACGATCGAGCATTTCTGGAGAGTATGCGGCAGCGAGGCATGTCGTACGCAAAAGATTATCTAACCTGGGATGCCAAGGCGCAGCGGACGACTCAAGTGCTGGATTGGGCAGTAAGCCGAGGCCCGAAACCCGATTTCGTCCCACCCAAGGTTCTCGTAATGGAGGGCGCCAGGTAGTTTTCGGGCGCTCAACCCGAGATGGGGCGGTCCCTGATCGCCGGGCGGCAATCATCCCATTTGACGCGGCCGGCCATTAAGCGGCCAACAATTTGTGGATCAACTGGCCAACCCATGTGCCGGTTTTTCGACCGCGATCGGGCGAATACCTCGCCAGGTTGGCAGATTTTACAGAGCACAATTTACACTGCGGGGCGACAGTGGAGCGGTCCCGGATTGGGCGGTCTCCAATTTCTCACTTAGATAGTGCGACTTGCCGTTTGGCACATCGAATGCTGACAACATATGAAGAATCTCCAATGGCATGGTTATTCAGCGATCTCGGTGTTCTTCGCGCAAAGCGCCCAATGCGAGAAACCAACACGACTATCTATCTGTTCGGATTACTTTCGTCATGTGGAACCTATGCTGGGTGCGAGATCGTTGCTACACTTTGCCCACATCCCGATGATTGTGCCGCGGAGGCACCCTAGGCATGAGATATCTTAGTCGTTTATTTTTTGTTCTTTTAGGCGGGTCGTTAGCGTTTTCTACTGTTGTCCACGCACAAGAACCCTGGTCCGCCGTTCTTTCGTCCAGCCGCGCAATCAACTGGACCAATGCGGGTCTGCCGGCAACGCTGCCCGATGGGGAGACCACGGCGAATCCTTGGACACCACCGAGTCGCACTGCGCAGTACGGGTCGACGATCGGTCCGTCAGGTAGTGCGTCAACCGATCTCTCGAATATCAATACAGCACTGAGCAACTGCCCGAATGGCGATTTTGTGCTTTTGGGGCCGGGCACGTTTCTGATTCAGGGAACCGTCAAAGCGTACACCAAGAGTTGTTCCCTGCGGGGGAGCGGGCCACAGTCGACCACTCTGTCCTTGAGTGGATCAGGCATTATCTGGATGGGAGCGGCATCGGGAGGCGGCTCCTGCAGCCTCACCGCGGCATCGAATTACAGCGTTGGCTCAACGACCCTGACCTGCACTGGTGTCAATGGGACGGCCCCTGCGGTAGGAGATATCGTGGGCCTCTCCCAGTGCGATACCGGATTCGGCGGCAGCCCTTGCTCAGGAACCTCAGCGGACAACGGCGGCCTGTTCGTGTGCAGTTACCAGACTACCTGCATGACGGAGCCGGCGACCAGCGGCCCGAATCGATCACAGCAACAGAACTTCGTCATTACTTCCGTGAGCAATTCGAGCGGCACTTACACAATCGGCGTCAACACCGGGCTTTACATGCCGAACTGGACCTACGCACAATCTCCGGCTCTTTCATGGAATAATCCGAGTTCCAACGGGAACGGCGTTGGTATCGAGGACATGACGATCTATTTCAGCGGATCGGCTTCCGTCCAAAACAGCGTGCAGATGCAGAACACCTATGCTTCCTGGGTGAAAGGCGTGCGCTTTCTGGGATCGCCAACAACCTCGCCGGTTGGAGTCAGCGGCTCAAAGAATGGTCTGATTTCGAACAATTACTTCTTCCCGACGCCGTCTCTGAGCGGGGCCTATCTCGCGGGCATCAACTTCCAGACGACTTCCGATACGCTGGTCCTCAACAACATCTTTAACGCCACCGTAGAGCCGATCGAGGGGTATGGAGGCAACACGGGAGATGTGTTCGCCTATAACTTCGCCCGCGATGCCTTTACCGAATGGCCGTTCGATACGACTTACGATCACCATGCCTATTCAAGCTTCGACCTGTTTGAGGGCAATGAGTTTGGCAAGGTCACGGAAGATGACACGTGGGGAACCCACGACCTGAACACTTACTTCCGCAACTTTCTGCCCTGCGATGATACCCCATACACGACTTACTCTTCGGAGCACGATCCCCTGGGCATTGCGATCAGCAGTTACCAGCGATTTGATAACCTGGTGGGAAACGCCATCGGCACTTCGGGACTTTGCTCGAGCTATCAGGGTACGAACAACGGCAGTGGTTATGTTTTCGGCATCAATACTTCTGACCCGCTTGCTGGATCGACGCTGATGCGGTGGGGCAATGTCAGCGTGGCCACTCAATCGACGGATACGCCAGCGAACTCAGGCATCCGGTTCGTATCGAGCGAAGTGCCTTCAACCTTGACAACTCTGATCGCTTCGCTCACAAACTTACTTCCGTCAAACAACAGTTTGCCCTGTTCGTTCTTCCTGCAAAACTACACATCCACAAGCTGTGCGATCAAGACAAATGGCGGCACAGGATTGAACTGGTGGAGTGTCTGCAAGACCTGGTCGACATTCCCCACCGCCTGCGCGACAACTCAACTTCAGCCATTTCCATTTGCCGGCCCCGATTTGTCCGGAGGCGCGTACGTGAACGGATACGCGTACGACAACCCAGCTGCAACCGCCTGGCAAAATCTTCCCGTGGATACGGCCTACCAGAATAGCTACACGATCTCGTCTTCGAGTTGGTCCAACGGAAAAGAGACACTGACCATTTCCGGGTCTACGCCCTTCCCTTCGGGCAGCGTGCACATCATGGGGCCGTTCCAGATGAGCGGAGTTAGCCCGGCCTGCATGACAGGCGCGACGTTTGGCGGCAACGGTGAGATTCTCATGACCGGGTCGAGTTCGACGACCGTGATCTTTGCCTTGGCGGCAAATCCAGGCGTCAGCTGTACGGGGACGTTGCTGTTCCCTGACATTCGCCAATTCGATGAGCGAGTCTATGAAAATGATTCGACAGGTCAACCCTTAGCTCCCGGAACTCCCACAGGCCTTACTGGAAACGCCGTCCCCGGTCAGTAGATACTCACAGTGAGTGCTCATCGTGTGCGAGTGAAGCGAATGCACACCGAAGCCGGTTGATTGCGGAAGGCATCGGGAGGGCAGACTTTTGAACCCGGCATGATCGAGTGCCGGACGGATCGCACGTCTCGGCGCGGATTTCCTTCTAAAACAGGGGTGTTTCCTTCACCGAATGTGGAGCGCCCCTTCGTCCGGTTACAATCATTCCACGGGCTCGTCCCGCGATGGGAATACAAGACCGAGAACTTCCTCCGCATCGCACAACTTGGCTGTCTTCTCATCTTTCTCGGACTTTGATGGGACGGATTCTAATGCAAATTCGATCGCCGTATCATCACAGACTGCTGGGCCCAAGGAAAAAGAATGATTCCATTCGACGCAAGTGGCGCGTTCCGCCCTCGCACCGGGAGCCACGAATTGCGGCGCGCCGCTGTTCGCAGCGCCGCAGCGACGGTGTCGAGTGGAGGGCTGATGCTCGCAGCCCAGGTGATCGGTACTGTTGTTCTGGCGCGGCTGGTGACGCCGGCCGACTTCGGCGTCGTCACGATGGCCACCACGATCAGCCTCCTCTTGTCGAGCTTTGGCCTGAACGGGTTTTCGGAAGCGGTCATCCAGTGTGATGAGATCGACCGCGACACCGCCAGCAATCTGTTCTGGATCAACTCGGCTGCCGGCCTGGTGCTCATGTTCGCGTTCGCCGCGGTGGGGTCGCTGCTGGCGCGATTCTACCGGAATCCACTGGTAACGAATGTCGCGATTGGCCTGTCGGTTGGGATCTTCATATCGACAACCTCCGTCATCCATCAGGCTCTGCTCAAGCGCGCCATGCGCTTCGCGGGTTTCTCCACCCTAAACGTCGTTAGCCGGGCGGCAAATGCAGCCGTTTCGATCATGCTTGCTTTGAGAGGCTGGGGATACTGGGCATTGGTGGCGGGGATCGTTGCGCAACAGCTCAGCGTGACGCTCGGATCATGGATGCTCTGCCCGTGGATTCCGAGTTTGCCGCGGAGGAACGGCAAGACAGGCCCCATGGTTCGGTTTGCGGTGAAGGTTTATGGGCAGTTCTGCCTTCTCTACTCAACGCAGAATATCGACAACCTTCTGGTTGGCTGGCGATTCAATGCGGTGGCGCTTGGATTTTACAAGAAGGCTTATGACTTGTTCGCGCTTACTGCAGGCCAGGTCACTGCACCGCTCAACAATGTCGCATTGGCGACCTTGAGCCGGTTGAATCAAGATCATGTTCGCTTCCGGCGGTACCTCGCAAATTCACTGGGAATGATTGCCTTTGCCGGCATGGCTATGAGCGGCGATCTTACTTTGGTGGGCAAAGATGTGGTGCGGCTCGTGCTCGGAGCCAAGTGGTCAGAATCCGGCAGGATCTTCGAATTATTCGGACCGGGAATCGGCGTCATGCTGCTCTGCAGCACTGTCGGCTGGATTCATCTTTCCATCGGGATGCCGGGCCGCTGGTTTCGCTGGAGCCTGGTACAGCTAGTGACGACCGTTGTTTTGTTTCTGGCTGCACTGCACTGGGGGCCTGCAGGAATTGCCGCAGCGTGGAGCATCTCCTATTGGACGCTCTTAATTCCCGGCTTCTGGTATGCCGGGCGGCCAATTGGATTCAGTGTCTCAGCTTTTGTTGGCGCGATCTGGAAGTACACCGCTGCCGCGCTGCTCGCGGGCCTGGCAACCGCCGCAATCATCCGAGGCACGTTGTTCTGGGAGACCGCTTCAAGCACAGGCGGTGCGCTCGAAGCCATCATCGTTATTTCAATGTTGTTTGTTGCGCTTTATTTGGGATCAACCTTCCTTTTGTATTGGGGCTTTGCGCCAATGCGCCAGCTTACCAGTCTATTGCGCGAATTGGCTCCTTCACGGAAGGATGCGACAGCGGCCGCCGAAGCGGTGGGAGGGTATAAATGAGGAGGCCAGCAACTCGCATGAGAGCGAAAGTCGCTGGCCCCGCCCGTTGGGCAAAAGTAAGAATCTACTGTATTACTGTGGCACCGCTGTTCCCGTAAGCCCTGTCGGAACTCCAAGCTGAGTCGGGCTCGTTCCACCCGATCCGTAGCAAGCAGTCGCGCTGAAGTTCAGCGCGCCGCCGCTGCCATCTGGCGGGCCGCCCATGACATTCAAATAGCAATCCTGCGCAGGAATCGAATTGACGTGGGAGGCCCAGGCGGTGGCCAGCGTACCTCCTGTGCACTGACCCGAAGAGGTTGCCATAGCTCCGGCGTAAGTACCTCCCGAGCACATGCCCTCGTTGCCGGTCGATATATCGGGTCCGATGGGAGGCCACGCCTTACCACTCGGCCACCATGACGGGGCGGAGTTGTAATAGAGAGATGGCGGCAGTGTTTGAGAAAGCGTCGAGAAATAGCTCGTCGTGAAGTTCGCGTTGATGTAAGTGTTCGCCGCAGGAGCCGCTTCGGTCGCGTTCCACTGGGTTGCGCCGTTCACGACATCCCAGTTACCCCAACGCATCGTGGTTGTGAACGTGAGACCATCGCAAGCGGGTTTCTGAGAATTACAGTACCCTCCGGAATCCGCGTAACCAAGACTGTAGATGGTTGTGTTCTCTCCGCCCGTTCCGACACCAGCGGTACCGGAGGTTGCATACACCTGGTAAGTCTTGTGGTAACCGGGCTGACCGAGGATATTGCCGATGTAGTTGAAATTCCTGTTCCAAGACCGCTCGATGATCGGAAGCGTCGCAGATGTCAGGCCGCTTTGCCACCCACTCAGCTTGTTGCGGAACATCGTAATTTGGTCGGTCGATCCCCACGCATCATCCGCCCAGATTCCGGACATGTTGTTGCCTTCCCACAAGTTCATGTTGCTTCCCGCGTCATGCGATGTGTAGGAAGCCTGGAGGCCGCTGGTGAAAAGGTCGTCGAGGCTCAGGTTGTACCCCATTACGTTTCCAGCACCCTGCTCGAACATGAGCGGGTTGGTCACTTGCTGCATGATGTTGTTCTCAACAAGGTTGTCAGAAGTCTCTTCCAACTCGACCGTATAACTCACCGATGAATGTGCCTGAGACTGGTAGAAATAGCTGTCACGGATTACATCGTGGGAACTTTGATAGAGCAAAACGTGGTCGCGACCGGCGTCGATTGACTCGATTCCCTTCGCCCAGCACTGGTAACAGTTCTGCATTACGATCGCACCGTAGTTTGTCGCGCCAGCCGTCGAAGTTGAGTAGTCCAATGTCAGGTTTTCAATGCCGTCATTCTGCGAAAAACCGGGCCACCAAGCGCCGGGAGATTGACTCGAACGGATATTCGTAAAGTAAACTCCGGGCGAGATTGTGACTGTGTAAGAACCACCGCCCAGGGAAGTAACGCCAGTGACGAAGACCACCTGCTGCTGGGAGTGGGTGATGCCGCCGATGATGCGCCCGTCTGCATTCCCAGCGCCGTTCCCTTTGTAGGTGCAGGCATAACCCGGGGCCGTTGTATCGCAGACAAAAAGGCCGCCGGTGTCGGCAGTATCGTTCGCCTGATCGAGAATCATGGTTTTGTTTACGGGAGGCGTTCCGCCGCAGCTCGATAGCGTAATGCTGGTGGTTCCCTGTGCGTATCCTGCTGTCCACAGACACTGATCTGAACCGCTTGAAGGAAGGACCGCCGAGCTGCCGTTGTATTGCACAGTCGGACTGCCCATGCAGATGCCGGCGCTCACGTCGCAACCGCCTCGGCCGGTGGAGGTGATGTAGAGATAGGTGGCTGCCGAGCTCGTGCCCGATCCGGCACCCCGCAACACCTGGTAACCTTGCGTTCCGAAGTTAATGCTGGACACGTAGTAGGTTCCAGCGGGAAGGTTCACCACATTCTGTGAAGAGGTGCATGAAGCGAGTGCGTTGTTGATAGCCGTGGAGTTGGCCGAAGCGTTCGCGGAACCGGCCTGAAGGGTTGGCTGAGTTGGGCACGCTACCGAATAGTTCGGGATCGTGAATCCTGGGTTCCAGCTGATAGCCCGCGATGGGTCAAGAAATGTAGACCAGTTTTGCGCGTGGGCACTGAGACAGAAACCAACGAGAAACAAAAAGAGTAGTCGGCGATTCATGGATGGATTCTCCTGTTAACGCGAGCCGAGTCGTACGACGGCAAACCGGTCGCCGTCATTTCCGACGCGTCGCTCGATTGTCGCGCAACGTTGGGAGTTCCAAGGCAGTTGCCAAGCCGCTTCCGAATATTGAAACGAATACCGCGGTGCAGCTGGTCTTCATTGCTCGCTTGTGGCGAAATCTCACAATCAGCTTATCGGTAATGAGCACATTTGTGCAGTATCATGGACACAAGCCAGCAGTACTAAAGTGATTAGAATGCTTTAACTTGTTCCGGATCAGTATTTTGCACGGAACATTGGAAGGCAAGAGGAGTTGTGCACAAGATTCAGAACGCCACAAGATATCGGTGCGAGGACCATGGCGTCGCCATTGGTCTCCGGACTCCTAACCCGATTGTACGCCTGTCGCCCGGACCCTGAAGTCCGAGTCGACTCTGCGGTATCCATTGGCTCGGTTTTTCTGAACCTGACCGATCATGACCGGGAATCCCAAGCAAAGTTAGCAAACGTGCAGCAAGCGTGGCCATCGTAGGATTCCGCTACTCGAATTGGACGGTTGAAATCCTCGACGGACAGCAAGGTCCGCCCTGAAAAACCGTCTCAGAAGAGAGAAGTCGCGTCCATGGACGAATTTGGGCGCGGGTTCAACTGAACAATCCAACGAAAGCCGGGCCAGCTTCAAAGATCAATTCGCCACCGTTCGCAGCGAGCGCTGGTTCCGGATGTGTCGAACCGATGCCCGCAGAACGCACCACATACATCGGTGGCGGCTGGTCGCCCGGTTGGGCAAACATGGGGCGCACTCCACCTCTGGGACAGCTCACGATTCGTCTTCCTCTGAAAAGGAGAGGCATTTGAAAATCAGTGTATTCGGCTTAGGTTATGTGGGCACAGTCTCTGCAGGATGCTTTGCCAGCCAGGGACACGAAGTCATCGGTGTTGATCCAGTTAGAACCAAGGCAGAGCTGATTAACAGCGGGCGGTCGCCCATCATCGAGGCGGATATCGACGGAATGATTTCCGCCGCGGTTACGCACGGGAATCTCCGTGCGACCGACAACTCGACCGAGGCGATTTTATCAACCGACGTCTCGTTCGTATGTGTCGGAACCCCCAGCCAGTCGAATGGAAATCTGGATCTGCGGTATATGCGCAGCGCCTGTCAGGAGATTGGCGCCGCTCTCAAGATAAAGAAGGATTGGCACATCATTGCGATCCGCAGCACTGTCTTACCGGGCACGGTTCGCAAGATCATCATCCCCATACTCGAGGAAACATCAGGAAAGCGCGCGGGGACAGATTTCGGCGTATGCCACAACCCCGAGTTCCTCCGCGAAGGCTCAGCTGTCAAAGACTTTAATGCGCCGCCGAAAACTGTAATCGGGCAGCTGGATTCGCGCAGCGGGGAGACGGTTGCCGAGCTGTACAGCATGCTGGACGCACCGCTCATTCGGACCGAGCTCGAAATCTCCGAAATGGTCAAGTACATCGACAATAGCTGGCACGCTTTGAAGATAGGGTTCGCGAACGAGATTGGAAATCTGAGCAAGACTTTCGGCGTTGATTCACACCGGGTCATGGACATCTTCTGCCAGGACAGGAAACTGAATATCTCGAGTGCTTACCTCAAGCCCGGCTTCGCATTTGGCGGGTCATGTCTTCCGAAAGATCTGCGCGCCCTGGCTTACCAAGCCCGGACCCTCGATATCGAAACACCGATTCTGAGTTCGATTCTCCCCAGCAACGAGCTGCAGGTCCGGCGTGGCATCGACCTCGTCTTGAAAGCCGGGCACAAACAGATTGGCATTCTGGGCTTCAGCTTCAAGGCAGGCACGGATGATCTTCGCGAGAGTCCTCTGATTGAGGTCATCGAACGCCTGATTGGCAAGGGTTATGATTTGCGGATCTACGACAGAAACGTAAGAATCGCCTCGCTTGTGGGCGCAAATCGCGACTTCATTCTGAATCGCATCCCCCATATTTCGCGGCTGATGGTTGACAGCATGAAGCTTGTCCTGGACCATGCTCAGACGATCGTGATCGGAAATGGCGATCCAGAGTTCAAGCAGGTTCCTGCCTTGACCCGCGCCGGGCAAGTCGTTGTTGATTTCGTCCGCATTGCCGATTTGTCCAGCGAGGAGAACAAATACGAAGGCATCTGCTGGTAGTTTTTCAGGCGCAATGGCGGACAAAGCCTTTCAAGCAACCTGCTCGCTGTGCTCTTTCGTCTGCGACGCAACTCCGCCCAGGCCAACACTCCGTAAGCCCCACGTACATTGGAAACAATGAGGGAGAAAGACCGATATGACGGTACTTGCCGATGAAGATTTAAAGGCTTCCCATGAGGAAGAGTTAACAACCAACGAAATTTATGATGCCATTCTCCGTCTTTTCAACTGGCTGGAAGGGAACGCGTATCAGGGATACGACACCTTTGACGGGCTGAGCGCAAAATTTGTGCGACCCCTCATGTTTGAAAATCGGTACCTGCTGACGGTACTGCAGCAAGGGGTGCGGCGATTTCCAATTAACCTACGGCCTTTACTTGGCATCGAGAAAGCCTACTCCACTAAAGCGATGGGATTCTTTGCGCGCGGCTTTCTTAAACTATCCGCGGCAACGGGCGATCCGATGTGGGCCGAAAGGGCCAAGTCCTGCCTGCAATGGCTCATGGACAATCCATCCGCGGGGTACTCCGGACCCTGCTGGGGCAATCACTTCGACTACGTATCGCGGAGCGGCCGCATCCCCAAGGGTCTTCCATCGGTCGTGTGGACTTCGTTGATCGGCCACGCTTTTCTCGACGCGCATGAATACTTCAGGGAAGATCAGTATCTGCAGATTGCAGTGAGCATTTGCGAGCACATCGCTCGCGACTTGACCCGGTATCCCCAACCAGGCAGCGCGCCCATTGGCTATACGCCCGGCGGGCCATCCTGGGTGCATAACTCGAACACCCTTGGCGGAGGCTTCCTGGCTCGCACCTATTCTTATACGAGAAATGAAGAGCATCGAAGGCTGGCTGAGAGCGCCCTAAGGTACACGGCAGAACATCAACGTCCCAATGGATCCTGGTTTTACGGCGTAAAGCCGAATCAGCATTGGGTCGATAATTTTCATACCGGCTATGTTCTGGATTGCTTCAAGCACTACGCGGAAGGCACCGGCGACCACGGCTTTGATGAAGTATTAACGAAAGGTTATGACTTCTGGAAGCAGACCTTCTTTCTCTCCGATGGAACACCGAGGTATTATGACTTCAAGACTCTGCCTCTCGATATTCAATGTGCCTCGCAGGCAATTGATACACTAGTCTTCTTCTCTGAGCGCGACCCGGAGGCGCTGGGACTGGCGCTCAAAGTTGTTCGCTGGACGATTGCGAATATGCAAGATAGCACCGGCTATTTCTACTATCGCCGCTATTCGAAGCGGTGGGTCAATAAGACGCCAACGCTGCACTGGGGCCAGGCCACGATGCTTAGCGCCCTCGGGGCCCTATACAGAGAGATCTGTGATCGAAAGAGGACGGTGTGAAAAGAAAGGTACTGATCATCGTAGAGAATGCAACGGTTCCTCCCGATCCAAGGGTCTGGAACGAAGCGGTGGCGCTGCGAGCTGCAGACTATGAAGTTACGGTACTGTGCCCCCGAAGGAAGGGGCTCAAAGGATATGAATTCACGGAGGGGTTCCATATTTACCGTCATCCAATGCCCAAGAGCGGCGATGGCATTTCAGGGTATCTATGGGAATATGGGTGCGCTTTATTCTGGGAGTTCCTTTACTCGTGGTGGATCTATCTGCGCCGCGGATTTCAAGTTATTCATGGATGCAATCCTCCGGACGACATTTTTCTCGTGGCGCTGCCCTTCAAGCTCCTCGGAGTCAAATACATTTTTGACCATCATGACGTAAACCCGGAGTTATATCTCGCGAAATACGCGAGGAAGGATCTTTTATACAAAACGCTGGCCTGGCTTGAGCGGCTTAATTTTTACTTCTCCGATGTTGTGATCTCTACAAATGAGAGTTACAAGGAGATCGCTGTGACGCGTGGCGGCCGGGCGCCGGATAAGGTATTCGTGGTTCGAAATGGGCCCAATCTGAGGACCTTCAAGGCAGTTCCTGCAAATCCGTCGCTCAGATACGGCAAGCGCTATCTGATTGGATATGTTGGCGTTATGGGCGCACAGGATAGCGTGGATATTCTTCTTGATGTGGCGGAGCACATCAGGAGCCTGGGGCGCACGGACATTCATTTCACGTGCATCGGCTCCGGGCCGGAGATTGAAAAGCTCAAGAGGATTCATCGTGAAAAAAATCTTGGAGATTCGGTGAATTTTACGGGGAGAATCCCGGATAGCGAACTCCTGGAGATTCTTTCCACTGCAGATGTCTGCGTCAACCCGGACAAGCCCTGCCGCATGAATGATATCTCCACGATGATCAAGATCATGGAATATATGGCACTCGGCAAGCCTATCGTTCAGTTTGACCTGAAGGAAGGCAGGATCAGCGCTCAGGGAGCCTCTCTCTACGGCGACACGACGGACCAGGTGGCCGATTTCTCGCGCAAGATTCTCTGGCTGCTCGATCATCCGGAAGAGAGGCAAAGAATGGGCGAGTTGGGCCGCAAGCGTGTGGAGAGCGAACTGGCGTGGGATCACTCCGTCGGACCGCTCCTTGCTGCTTACGATCAAGTGTTCACCAAGAATCGTGGCAAGCGAGCTCTTGTGGCGGACACGACGGAAAGCTAGGATTCTATCCCCATTCGTGACCAAAGTATTCTCGTAACGTTACAAACACGTTGACCAACGTAACTGTCGAACAACCGCCGGACACAAGAATCTCTATCCCCATACAAATGCATCCGGGTAACATACGGTGTTAAGTCCGGGCAGCGTTTCGAGAAGCTGCGGGCGTAGAAGATCCTCGCGATTTGCCGCGTTCCCCGATGTTTGTTGCTGCCTATATCGTTTTTGAAGACCGGTCAGGTGCATACAAGAAGAATAAGAAAAAGTTGAACTAATTGACGGCCTGGACGCAGAAATCATGTCCCTCCCTGGCTCACATTCTTGACGGAGAAAGGACTTTCATGCCTGCCGAGCGCATCGTTGCCGTTGCGGACTTGCGCTGGAACGTGGATTGCGCGAAAGGCCTTCGCATGGCGAGGAATTGTCGATGAATAGAACAATTCAAAATCTTGTTGACCGATACCGGCTGCCGGAATCGATGGCCCAGTGTTGTGTTCAGGCAGACCTACCTCCTGCTGAGGGATTTTTTCAATTTGGCAAGGATGTGATCTGTTTTGGCCGTTGCACTTCGGGTCCCGTAGCGAATTCAGCTGCTGCTCCACTTTACGACACGTGGGACAGCGTTTCGATGAACGGTCATGGACTATCGCTGCCCTTTGACCCCGATGAGGTGGTAGGCGGCCTTCTTTATGAGCGCGCCTTTGAACCCGATGAGCGTTCGGCGGTCGATTCTGTCATTCGTACCGCGTACTATGCTCTTCGCCCGCTTTTGATCAAGGACTCGCGAAAGCATATTCAGCGGGTTTACATGAAAGCGAAGAGCAAAGCTACTTTTCCGGATTGGCCGCTCGACTGGACAGTTGAACGAATTCTCGAATCGCTTCTGATGCTGGCCATGCGCGCCCAGGATCTGCAAACGATCCCGTTTATCTGGTTCTGGCCGGACGGATGTTCATGCGCCGCGATGCTTACACACGATGTCGAAACGACGAAGGGGCGTGATTTTTGTCCACGACTCATGGATATTGATGCCGAAGCGGGTTTCCGCAGCTCGTTCCAGCTGGTTCCCGAGGAGCGGTACACCCTTTCTGAGGAGTTTCTGGCGTCCATCCGCGATCGTGGTTTCGAGATAAACGTTCATGACCTGAACCATGACGGCCGGCTGTTTGTGGACCACGAGAGATTCCTGCGCAGGGCAAAGGCGATCAATCAATACGGCAAGTCAATGGGCGCGAGGGGATTCCGTTCAGGCGCGATGTATCGCAATCTCAAGTGGCTTGGAGCCCTGGATTTCGAGTACGACATGTCGGTGCCGAATGTTGGCCGATGGGAGGCGCAATCCGGCGGCTGCTGCACCGTGATGCCGTACTTTGTGGGAGATCTTGTGGAGTTGCCTCTCAACACGGTGCAGGATTATGTGCTCTTCGACCTATGGGAGAACTTCTCGATCGATTTGTGGAAGAAACAAGCCCAACTGATTCGCGAAAAGCACGGCCTCATCAGCCTTCTGGTGCATCCGGACTATGTGATGGAACCGCGCCCAATGGGCACGTACCAGCAGCTTCTTGATTTTGTCCGGCATTTCCAGGCTCAGGAGAACGTGTGGTTCGCGCTACCGGGAGAAGTGAACGATTGGTGGCGGAAGCGCGCGCGCATGTCTCTGGTTGACGATGGCCAAGGGAACTGGCGCATTGAAGGAGACGGGAGCGAGCGTGCGCGGCTGGCTTTCGCCGAGATCAACGGAGACTCCGTTACTTATCGGGTGGGTGATGGACGCTTCGCACGGGCCAATTGCCAGTGAGTGAGTTTGTGAGTCACCTCGGCGCGGGTGGACGCGCCAACTAACGATGTTCGGAATGGAAACTACGATGAGCGAACGCATTCTCATCTTCGATACGACCCTGCGGGATGGCGAGCAATCCCCGGGTTGCAGCATGACCATCCAGGAGAAGCTCCTGATGGCCCGAAAATTGGTCGAGCTGGGTGTCGATGTCCTGGAGGTTGGTTTCCCTATTTGCTCTGAGGGGGACTTCCAGGCGGTCGACGCGGTGAGCCGCGAATTTCCCGAGGCCCGGGTGGCCGCATTTGCGCGCTGCCGCTTCTCCGATGTGGAACGTGCCGCCCAGGCGCTCAAGCATGCCAAGCGGCCGCGCATCCACGCCTGCATCGCCACGAGCCCAATTCACCTGAAGTACAAGCTCAAAAAGGCTCAAGCGCAAGTGGTCGAGGAAGCCGTCGCAGCCGTTGAGCAGGCGCGGCGCTACGTGGACGACGTGGAATTCTGCACCGAAGACGGCTCACGTACCGAACCGGAGTTCCTGGAGCAGATCACCAGGGCCGCGGTTGCAGCCGGGGCCCGGACTGTGAACATCCCCGACACAGTGGGTTATACGACGCCCAAGGAGTACGGTGCGCTGATTCGGCGGATCGTCGACGCGCTGGGCGACACCGCTCTAGTAAGCGCTCATTGCCATAACGATCTGGGATTGGCGGTCGCGAATTCCCTTGCCGCGGTAGACGCGGGAGCGCGCCAGGTGGAATGCACCGTCAACGGCATCGGCGAGCGGGCGGGCAATTGTTCGCTGGAAGAAATCGTCATGATTCTGAAGGTGCGTTCTGACCAGTACCCCTACTACACGGGAGTCTGCGCCGAGCAGATTTATTCGGCGAGTCAGCTGCTTGCTTCCCTCATCACCTTTGGCCCGCAGCCGAATAAGGCCATTGTGGGACGCAATGCCTTTGCCCACGAAGCGGGAATTCATCAGGATGGTTTTCTGAAATACCGCGCCACCTACGAGATCATGGATCCTCGTTCTGTAGGCGTCCCAGCCACCAAATTGGTGCTGGGAAAGCATAGCGGCCGGCACGCGCTCAAGCAGCGCGCGCAGGATATGGGATATGAGCTTACGGAAGAAGAGCTGGAAGGGCTCTATGACCGCTTTGTCACCGCCGCCGATCGACGGAAAAAGGGATTCATGGACGAGGAAATCAGGGATCTGATCGAGGAAGGGCGGCAAGTGTTGAAGACGAAAGACCCATTGCCTGAGCGAGTCGAGTTCAGGTCCTCGCGCGCAGTTTGATTCGATCTGATCCTGCGTCGCCAACCCATGCGATGCCCTGGCGGCTAGCGCTCATACCTTGCTTCCCTGTAGTTTTTCAAGGAGAAAAACCATGTCAAAGACGACACTGAGTTCTCCCACTTCTGTGGCGGAGGCTGGCGTCTCTTTCCCAAGTGAAGAAGTCACGACCATTCGGGAGCTCATCGACCGGATGGCCGAGATGCGCGGCCAGAGTCCATTTCTGGTTAGCCCGGACACCGGCAAGGTGCTTACCTTCGCGAGCTTGCAGCAACAATCGCGATCCATCGCAGCCCGGTTACTTGAGCTTGGGCTCGACCGCGGTGACAAGGTCGCTTTTCTGCTGGAGAACGGACTTTTTACCGCCCAGTTGTTCCTGGGAACCATATACGGCGGGATGGTCTCTGTACCCTTGAACCCGCGCGCCGGCGTCACGCAGCTTACTTATACCTTGAAACACTGCGATGCGAAGGCGGTGTTCGTCGAGCAGCAGCACAGCGCATTGGCTGCGGAAGCCTTGGCCGGGGTTGACCGGACTATCCAGGTAATTTCCGCGGACGTAGACGACTATGCCGAGGAAACCTGGACCGCGACAGGGAAGCAGGCTTTGCCCTTGCCTGCAACGCATGCGGAAGATCCGGCACTCCTGATGTACACATCAGGCAGCGTGGGCCAGCCGAAGGGGGCCGTTCACTCCCAGCGGACCATCCTGGCGCATGGGGCGAATTCGATCAGTTCGCACCAGCTGACCGAGACGGACAGGTCGCTTCTGGTGCTGCCGCTGTATCACATCAACGCAGAATGCGTCACCCTGATTCCGACGCTGATGAGCGGCGGCGCGGTGGTGGTGCCGCATCGCTTCAGCGTGAGCCAGTTCTGGGACTGGCTCGAGGAATATCGTTGCACCTGGTCGGCCATCGTGCCGACGATCGTTTCTCAGTTGCTCGATTGGCAGGATCCGCGCGCTGCCGAGCGGCAAGCGACCTTCCAGCGGATCCGGTTCCTGCGGTCATCCTCGGCGCCGCTGTCTCCTTCTTTGCACCGCGAGTTTCTGGACAAATTCGATCTGCACCTGATTCAGGCGATGGGCTCGAGCGAAGCAGGCAATATCTTCTCCAACCCGCAACGTCCGGGAGAGAACAAGATCGGCTCGCCTGGTCTGGCCTGGGGATTCGAGACCAGGATCATTGACCGCGATGGAGCCGATGTCCCCCCAGGAGAGCCCGGTGAAATCCTGATTCGTGGCGCGGCCCTGATGCAGGGCTACTATAAGGATCCGCAGGGAACCCAGGCGGTGCTGGATTCCGACGGCTGGTTCCACACCGGCGATCTGGCCTATCAGGATCAGGATGGATATTTCTTTGTTGTCGGTCGATCGAAGGAATTGATTATCAAGGCAGGAGTGAACATCGCTCCCAAGCAGATCGACGAGGTCCTGGAATCGCATCCATCGGTTCTTGAAGCCGCGGCGGTCGGCATTCCCGACCGTTATGTGGGTGAGGACGTTGTCGCGTTCGTTGTCTTGCGCTCCGGAATGGCCGTAGACGAGAACGAAATGCTCACCTTCTGCGAGAACCGGCTGGGACAGTTCAAGACGCCCACGCGAATTTACTTTGTGCCTGATCTGCCGAAGGGACCTTCGGGCAAAGTGCAGCGGCTGCGGCTGGTCGACAAGGTTCCGCAAGCGGCTGAAGCGGCAGCGGCATCGGCAACGACGCAGCCGGCGGAAGTCACCGGTATCGAGCAGACCATTACCGAGATCTGGGCGGAGGTCCTCAAGACCTCCGAGGTCACTCCCGACAGCAACTTTTTCTCGTTGGGCGGGCACTCGCTGCTGGCGATCCAGTGCCTGTCGCGCATGCGCGACAAGCTGCCGATCGCGCTCTCCCTGTCAGACTTTTTTGAGTATTCCACCGTGGCGCAGCAGGCGGCCCTCGTGCGGCAACGGCTTCTGGCAGCGGGCAGCGCCCAGGTCTCCGCGGAGCAGTCTTCGCCGGGCTGGGAACAAGCATTGCAGCAGCAAGTCAGCGCCCCGGCGGCCGAGCAGCCGATTCAACGGCGCGATCCTTCACCAACCTACCTGCTAAGCCCGGCGCAAAGACGGATCTGGTTCTTCCAGGAATTGGTTCCCGGAGTCCCGCTTTACAACGAGTGTGAGGGCATCAAGCTGGTCGGCGAGCTGAACGTCGACGCGTTGGAGCAGGCTCTGAACGTCATTATTGAGCGGCACGAAATCCTCCGCAGCACCATTCACGCGGCGAAGGGCGAGCCTGTCGCCGTGGTTCATGAGAGCTGGCAACTACGCATCCTGCGCATCGATCTGACGGCGTTGCCCCCGGCGGAGCGGGATGCCGAAGTCGAACGCCTGCTGGTCGAAGAGCCGCGCCGGCCCTACCATCTCGAGAACGAACCGGGAATCCGGGCCACCTTGATCCGCACCGGAGCCCAAGAGCATGTCTTCATCCTGATGATGCATCACCTGGTCTGCGACTGGGGATCGGAAGGCATTTTGTGGCGGGAACTCTCAGCGCTCTACCATGCGCTGTGCCGCGGCGAATCCCTGGCCTTGCCGCCCTTACCCATCCAGCATGGAGACTTTGCCGTTTGGCAGGCCAAGCGGGATGCGGAAGCCGGCTATGAAGAGGATCTCAAATACTGGGAAGGGAACCTGCGCGGAGCACCCGACTTGCTGGAACTGCCCGCCGATCGTCCCCGGCTTCCAGTGCAAACTTATCGGGGCAAGAGGCAGCGCTTCCGCATCGGCCCGGAGTTGGTGGCCGCGCTGCGCGAATGCAGCAGCAGGGAACGCAACAGCCTGTTTACCGTCTTTGCCGCGGCCTTCGATGTCCTGTTGTACCGTTACACGGGCACTGAAGATATTTCTCTGGGAATTCCTCTGGCCGATCGAGACCGGCCCGAGGTGCAATCGGTGATCGGCTTCCTGTTGCACACGCACGTATTGCGCGCGCAGCTTTCCGGCGACATCAGCTTCCGCGAATTGTTGTCTCGCGTGCGGAAAGCCGCTCTCGATCTCTACGCCCATCGGTCGGTACCCTTCGACGAGGTCGTCAACAGGATGAGGCCGGAGCGCAATCTGGCTTACTCGCCACTGTTCCAGGTGATGTTGAACTGGCGCGACCGCGAACAGCAGTTGGAATACATCGGGATGGATGGGCTGAAGGTGGAATCGGTTCTGGCAGAGAGCCAGACATCGAAATTCGACCTCACCATGATGTTGACCGACGGCGGCGACGAGATCTGGCTTGAAGCGGAGTACAGTACTGAACTGTTCGACGACTCCCGGATCGCGCGCATGTTTGGTCACTACCAGACGATTCTCGAATCGGTGGCGTCCGACTCCGCCCAGCGCCTGTCCGATCTGCCGATTCTAACCGCGGAAGAAAAACAGCAGTTGCTCGTGGAGTGGAATCGCACGGAGCTCGATTTTCCGCAGGACGCCGCCATTCATAGACTGTTTGAGGCCCAGGCCCAGCGGACGCCGGACGAGATCGCCATCGAGTTTTATGGAAGCGACGGGAAGTCCCAGCTGACCTATGCCGAGCTGGACGAGCAAAGCAATCGCTTTGCTCAGTACCTCAGGACGCTGGGTGTCGGTCCGGATTCGGTCGTAGCCATCTATATTGAGCGGTCGCTGGAAATGGTGGTCGGCTTGCTTGGAATCCTGAAAGCAGGCGGCGCCTACCTCCCGCTCGACGTACTCTTTCCTCACGACCGGCTCGAATTCATGGTTGCCGATGCCAAGCCGAAGGTCCTGGTGACTTCGAAGAAGCTGCTCGGGGCGCTTCCGGCCAACCAGAGCCAAATCGCGTGCGTCGACGATTTTCAACTAGACGGCCAGGCGCCCGCAGCGGTTCCCGCGCACTCTCGCCAATTGGCCTACGTGCTTTACACGTCCGGTTCAACCGGCAAGCCAAAGGGCGTCGCGGTGGAGCACAGGCAGGTCGTCAATTTCCTGGCCTCCATGCGAAGGGCGCCGGGGATCGATGAAAGTGACATCCTGCTCTCTGTTACTACACTTTCATTCGATATCTTCGGATTGGAGCTTTGGTTGCCGCTGACAACCGGGGCGAAAACCGTGATTGTGCCGAGTGAGACGGCAGCAGATGGCGCGAAGCTGGCCGAAGTGTTCTACTCGAGCGGCGCGACCATCATGCAGGCGACTCCCTTAACCTGGCGCATCTTGCTCGCGTCCGGGTGGGAAGGGCACTCCAAGCTGAAGATCCTGTGCGGAGGAGAAGCCTGGTCGCAACAGCTTGCCGAAGAGCTTCTGCCACGATGCGCGTCTCTCTGGAATATGTATGGTCCTACTGAGACCACGATTTGGTCGGCAGTAAGCCGCATCAGCAGCGGGGAGCAGATTTTGATCGGCCCACCGATTGCCAACACACAGCTTTATATCGTCGATCGGCATCTGCGGCCGGTGCCTATCGGCGTGCCTGGAGAGTTATTGATCGGCGGCGACGGACTGGCGCGCGGATATCTGCACCGTCCCGAACTGACACAAGAGAAGTTCATCCCCGATCATCTTCGTCCCAATGCCGGAGCGCGCTTGTACCGAACCGGCGATTTGGTCCGGTATTTGCCCAGCAGGAATATCGAGTTTCTCGGCCGTATCGATCTTCAAGTCAAAATCCGTGGATTCCGGATCGAGCTGGGCGAGATTGAAAATCAACTGCGGCAGCATGAATTGGTGCGCGAGGCCGTGGTCGTGGTGCGCGACCAGGGAGAAAAACAACTGGTGGCGTTCGTTGTTCCGGCGGGGCCAGAACTGCCTGTCGCTGAGCTGCGAGATTATTTGAAGCAGGGGCTTCCTGAATACATGGTCCCGGCGTCCTGGGTTTCGCTGCCTGAGCTGCCGACAACCGCCAACGGCAAAGTGGACCGCAAGGCTTTGCAGCTCTCAAGCGCCAAGGCAGAGGTGGCGCACACCGTTGCCTATGCGGCGCCAGGGAACGAGATCGAGCAGAAGACTGCCGCGATTTGGCAGGAAGTGCTGGGATCGGTCAAGGTCGGACGGGACGACAACTTCTTCGATCTCGGCGGCAACTCCCTGTTGCTGCTGAGAGTCCACAACCGGCTGCAACAGACTCTCAACAAGGCCATACCGCTGGTCGATATGTTCCGCTGGCCGACAGTGCGGGCGTTCGCGCAGCACGTGGGAAATGGATCGAAAGCTTCCAGCGAAACTCTCATGAGTGACGAAGAGCGGAAGGATGGCCGTCAGCGGCGAAGGCAAAGGCGGACTGGCAATCTTCCAGTCAGTAGCTAAAACCATTGTGGCTGAAATGGGTGTTGATGGCCCTGGGAAACTGCTCTGGGTTATCGCGTGCATTCCGGCATGCTTCGTTTCGGCTGCATGAAGCTCATGCAGCAATCTTTATGAGGACGATCGTTCTCACCCATTCAAAGTTGGCCGCACAGCAAGCAGCGAGGAATTCGGGACATGCAGCACGGCAGTGACGATCTGGACAGGATTGCAGTTATTGGCATGGCGGGGCGTTTTCCGTCTGCGCCGAATCTCGACCAATTCTGGAAGAACTTGTGTGACGGCGTGGAGTCTGTCACCGCCTTTACCGACGAACAGTTGCTCGCGGCCGGCGTGGAACCCGCCGATCTCAAGTCGAAGGACTGCGTCAAAGCCGGAGTTCTGCTGGAGGATGTGGATCTGTTCGACGCGGGTTTCTTTGGCTACAATCCGCGCGACGCCGAGCTGATGGATCCGCAGCACCGCTTCTTTCTCGAGTGCGCCTGGGAGGCTCTCGAGGACGCGGGTTGCGACGCAAACCGGACGAAGCTTCGCATTGGTGTCTTCGCCGGAACCGGCACAAATTCGTATTTCCGGAATAATCTCATCACTTCCCGCAGCCGGATGAAGTCGCTTCACTATCTTGAAAAGCTGATGGCGGCGGACAATGACTACCTGGCCACGCGAGTCTCCTATAAGTTGAACCTCAAGGGACCCAGCCTCACCATCCAGACGGCGTGTTCCACCTCGTTGGTCGCCATCCACATGGCCTGCCAGAGCCTGCTCAACGGAGAGTGCGACGTTGCGCTTGCTGGAGCAGCGTCCATCAAGGTTCCTCAAATCGGCGCTTACGCTTACGAGGAGGGTTCAACCCTTTCGCCCGATGCGCGTTGCCGCGCCTTCGATGCCGCCGGGCAGGGGATGATGCCGGGAAGCGGCGCCGGCGTTGTCGTGCTTAAGCGGTTTCCTGACGCACTCACTGACAGAGACAGCATTCGTGCTGTCGTGCGCGGATCGGCCATCAACAATGATGGCGCCGGCAAGGTGGGTTACACGGCGCCCAGCGTTGACGGGCAGGCTGCGGTCATCAGTGACGCCATGAGCTTGGCTTCGGTCGATGCCGACGAGATCAGTTACATTGAGGCACATGGCACAGGCACGCCACTCGGCGATCCCATTGAAGTTGCCGCTCTCACTGAAGCCTTTCGCAAGAGCAGCCAGAAGACGCAGTTCTGCGGGCTCGGTTCTGTCAAAACCAATATCGGCCACCTGGGAGCAGCCGCGGGGGTTGCCGGCTTCCTGAAGGTCATTCTGGCGCTGCAACACCGGAAGCTGCCGCCCAGCCTCAATTATCAGAATCCCAACCCCGCAATCGACTTTCCGCACAGCCCATTCTTTGTGCAACAGAAACTGACACAGTGGACGCCTCAGAGCGGCAAGCGGATCGCTGGAATCAGTTCGTTCGGCATTGGGGGAACCAACGCTCACGCCGTGCTCGAGGAGCCTCCCGTCCTTGAGCCATCCGGGCCAAGCCGGCCGTTCCAGTTGTTGCCGTTGTCAGCAAACAGCTCCGCGGCGCTGGACAGAATGAGAAAGAACCTCGGCAGCTATCTCGAGAGCCATCAGAGCTCGAGTCTGGCTGACATCGCGTACACACTGCAAACGGGCCGCAAGGACCTTCCGCATCGCCAGATCTTCGTCTGCAAAAATCATCAGGAAGCGGTCGCCGCGATGGGAGAAACCGACACCGCGCGGCAGACCGTGAACCACCTGGAAAGCAGTCACATGGACGTCGTGTTCATGTTTCCGGGCCAGGGTTCGCAGTACGCCAACATGAGCTCGGATCTCTACGATGCGGAGCCCGAGTTTCGCCGGCAGGTCGATCGATGCTGCGAGATCATTCAGCCGTACCTTTCTCTCAACTTGCGTGAAGTCCTGTATCCCGGGGCGTCAGCGCCTGCAGATGCGTCGGAGAGGCTGGAGCGAACTTTGCTTGCCCAGCCGGCGCTCTTTGTCATCGAGTACGCGCTGGCAAAGCTCCTGATGTCATGGGGAATCAAGCCCGCAGCTCTGTTGGGGCACAGTGTAGGCGAGTATGTCGCGGCATGTCTGGCCGGCGTCATCAGCCTCGAAGATGCCCTCAAATTGGTCTGTGCACGCGGCGGCCTCATGCAGAGTCTGCCGGGAGGCTCCATGCTGGCCGTTTCCGCAGCGGCAAGCGAGGTCGAGGGCTTCCTGCCCAGTGACCTCTCCATCGCTGCCGTCAACAGCCCCAAGCTCTGCGTCGTGTCGGGTGAAGACGAAGCGGTTAGCCGATTTGCATCGGCGCTTTCCCAACGGGATATCGCCAGCCGGCTGTTACACACCTCGCATGCATTTCATTCAAAAATGATGGATCCGATCGTGGCCGATTTTGCCGTCAGGGCTGCGCAAGTGGAATTTCATCCCGCACAAATTCCAATCGTTTCGACGGTCACGGGAACATGGGCAAACCCTGAGGAAATGACCGCGCCGGAGTACTGGACACGGAATCTGAGGCAAACCGTTCGTTTCTCCGACGCTGTCCAGGAGCTGCTGAAAGACCCCGAGCGGATTCTTCTCGAAGTTGGTCCGGGAAACACGTTGGGGACCTGTGCCCGGCAACACGTGCAGGGACCCGGTAAGCGAGTCGTCCTGTCAACCGTGCGACATCCTTTGGAACAGAGTTCCGATCTTGCCTATCTGCTGAACACGCTGGGCAAACTTTGGATGCATGGGGTCGACGTGGAATGGACCGGCTTTTATAAGGACGAAACCCGGCGCCGGGTTCCTGTGCCGACCTATCCATTTGAGCGTCAGCGGTACTGGATCGAGCCGGTGCTGCACTCAGCTGGTATTGAGCCCGTCCGGAAGCAACACGGACGGAATCCTGACTTCAATCAATGGTTCTACGTGCCGTCCTGGAAGCGAGCCGACCTTACGGGGAACGGCGCCGCACGTGTTCCGCTTCCGGTCGATGGTCCGGTTTTGCTCTTTCTCGACAAACAAGGCCTGGGCGCAGACTTAGCGGGCTTACTGAGACACAATGGGCAAGTTGTGACGACCGTGGAAGCCGGTGCTGGTTTCAAGCAAAGCGGCGACGGCGCTTTCGTGGTCAACCCTTTGGAACAGCACGATTACCGGGCATTGTGGGATGCGCTTTCGGCATCGAGCAAGCTTCCTGCCACAATCGTTCATCTATGGTGCGTCGGCAGCAAACAGGAAGAACCGTCACCTGTCGACGCTTACGAGCGGTATCGCGTTCTGGGGTTCAATAGCCTGCTTTTCCTGACGCAGGCAATCGCCGCCCAATCTTCCGCTGCAAATGTTCAGATCAAAGTCGTTTCCAACTATCTGCACGAAGTCACCGGAAACGAGTTTTTGTCTCCCGCCAAGGCGATCGTCCTCGGGCCCTGCCTGGTCGCTTCGCAGGAGCATCTCAATATTCAGTGCTCGAACATCGATGTTGAAGACGGCTCATCCAACGAATCTGCCCGGTCGCTCATGAAGGAGTTGGCCGCCAAGAGTGGCGACACCGTGATTGCTTACCGGGGAACCCATCGGTGGGTTCAGACGTTTGAACATATCTCCCTGCCAAGAATTCAGCCTGAGAGTCTGCCCTTGCGGCTAGGCGCAGTTTGTTTGATCACTGGCGGCCTCGGCGGAATTGGGTTGGCTTTGGCCGGTCACGTGGCAGATCGAGTCCGCGCCAAACTGGTCCTGATCTCGAGGACAGGCCTGCCGGCGAAGGAAGAGTGGCCGAACTGGCTGCGATCGCACGGCGAAGAGGATGATGTCTGCCGAAAGATCCGTGCGATACAGTCGATCGAAGCTCGAGGATCGCAGGTTTTGGTGCTGCGCGCGGATGTCGCCAATGCCATCGAGATGCGCGACGTGTTCATGCAGGCGCGCGAGAAGTTCGGAGCGATTCATGGTGTGATCCACGCTGCAGGCGTTCGCGGGGATCGCATGGCGATCGGCCGCAAGACGGCCGAGGCTGCGGCATCAACCATGGCGTCCAAGGTGCTCGGCACGGTGGTGCTGGGAGAACTCTTGCGCGAGACCAAGCCTGACTTCTTCATGCTCTGCTCGTCGGTGAGCGTGCAACTGGGAGGAATTGGCAACGTCGACTACTCCGCGGCGAACGCTTTCCTGGACCTCTACGCTCGCAAGCACCATTCGGAGTTGAATGTTTCCTCAGTGGACTGGGCCGGGTGGCGGGATGTGGGGATGGGAGTCAGCACTGATATACCAGCTCATCTCAAGTGGCAAAGAGAGCAGAGCCTGGAGCAAGGGATCACGCCCGAAGAAGGAATCGAAGCATTCGAAAGAATCGTGGATTCCTCTCTTCCTCAGGTGATTGTTTCCCCGCAGGAACTGACCGGAACCTTCGCCGGAGCCGGCACGGAGTCGACTGCGGCTGCAGCCACCGTAAAGGCGGTCGAACCAGAACTGGAACCGGCGCATGAAAGGCCCGCGATATCCAGTGAATTTGTGGCTCCGGGAAACCCCACAGAAAAGGCCATCGCCGAGATTTGGAGAGAGTTGCTGGGCCTGTCGACGGTTGGTATTCATGACAATTTCTTTGAATTGGGCGGTCATTCGCTGATGGCGGCAGGCCTGTTGGCCCGCTTGAAGAAAACATTCCCGATCGAAATCTCCATCGCCAGCCTGTTTGAAAACCCTACCGTCCATTCCCTGAGCGAAATGGTGCGGCAGCAGAATCGCGAACCCGTATCGTTTGACGAAAGTAAAAGCCGCGGGCAAAAGCGACGCGAAGCACGCGCGAGAGCGTGAAAAGCCCGACGGCGTGGCTTTAGCAAACTTGACTGTTCAGCTTGCTGACACTGACCGCAACGCCACGATCGAAGTGTCCAAAAGCAGACCTAAGACTTAGGTGAGGTGAACCTGAATGCCGGAAAGAAACTCAAACATCGCTGACTGGTTTTATGTTCCATCCTGGGAACAGAGACCACTTCCAGATATGGGCAAAGACGGCGGATCCGCGACGCGGGCGCTGCCTGCCTTGATCTTTCTCGATGAGTGGGGATGTGGCTCCAGGCTGGTTGAACTTATTGAGAAAAGCGGGCAGCGCGCCATCGCCGTCAAAGCCGGGGCAACCTTTCAGCAAATCAATGAGAACTTATTTGTCATAGACCCTGAGGCAAAGGCGGACTATCTGCGGTTGTGGAAGGAGCTGAAGGCCTCAGGTCACACTCCGGGGACGATTGTTCACTTGTGGTGCGTTACCCGCGGAGATCGGTTGTCCCCCGAGGATTCCTTCGAGTTCGTCCGCAGCAGGGGATTTAACAGCCTGCTGTATCTCGTCCAATCCATCGGCGACCAGGCTGCAGCCGAACCCATCGAGCTCAAGATCGTTTCCGACGATCTCAATCGGGTCACCGGAACTGAGGTTATTTCTCCAGCCAAAGCACTCTTGATGGGACCCTGCCGCGTGATGCGGAAGGAGTTTACCAACATCCATTGCGCCAGCGTTGATCTGACGGAAAAAATGACCGTCCAGGACTGCGCGCAATTGCTTTTCAAGGAGATCGGCGTCCGGACGACAGAAGCCGCTGTATGCTATCGCGATTCCGTGCGGTGGGTGCAATCGATTGAACATGTACCTCTGCCCCAGGCCGATATCACCAATTCGATTTTGCGCGAAGGCGGCGTTTATCTCATCACCGGCGGACTCGGCGGGATGGGCCTCGTGTTCGCGGAGTATCTTGCCCGAACGGTGCGAGCGAAGCTCGTCCTGGTTGCGCGGAGCCGGCTGCCGGAGAGAGGACAGTGGCAGGAATGGCTCAGTGCGCATGAAGACAACGATGCGACGAGCCAGAAGATCCGGAAGATACAGTCGATCGAAGAGTCGGGCGGAAAGGTTCTGGTCGCAAACGCGGATGTGGCGGACTTCGACCAGATGAAGACCGCTGTCGACCAGGCGCAGAGCGAATTCGGGCCTATTCAGGGAGTGATCCACACTGCCGGCATCTCGCCCGGAGGCCTGATGCTGATGAAGAAGCCTGAGGCAGCCGTCCCTGTAATGGCCCCCAAGGTCAAGGGAACTCTGGTGCTCGACAAGCTGCTCGGCGCCAACCTCGACTTCTTCGTTCTATGCTCCTCGGTTGCCGCGGTGTACGGTGACTACGCTCAGGTAGATTATTCCGCTGCCAATGCATTCCTTGACGCCTTCGCGCTAAAGCACGCTTCAGACAGGAAGATCGTATCGATCAACTGGAACATGTGGCGTGATGTCGGCATGGGTGTAACCAATCCAGTGCCGGCGCGCCTCCAGAAGCACAGAGATCGGGAACTGAGACTGGGAATCGCGCCCGAAGAGGGAAGGGAAGCATTCGTAAGAATTCTGGGAAGTTCTCGTCCGCACGTGCTCGTGTCACCGAGAGAACTCCTGATCACCGGATATAAGGAGAAGGATACCGATACAGAAGAGCCGGTCGCGAATGTCCTGCCGGATAAACGCCGGCGGCCGCGTCCCAATCTGTCTACTGAGTATGCAATTCCCAGAAACTCCACTGAGCGAGCCGTTGCAGAGATATGGCAGGAACTCCTGGGGATCGAAAAAGTTGGAATTCACGACAACTTCTTTGAGCTTGGCGGGAGCTCGTCGCTCGTGCCAAGCATCGTCAGCCGGATCAAGAGCGCATATGCAGTCACGCTCCCGGCTAACGCAGTGGTCGAGAATCCGACCGTGCATTTGCTCAGTGAAGGGATACGGCAAGGTCATTGGGATGGTGCGCCGTCTGCGGCGAGCAAGAGCCGCGGTCAGAAGAGCAAGGCGCCGGAGTCCCATGAATGGACCGGTTCAGAGATCGCGGTCATCGGCATGTCGGGGCGGTTTCCGGGCGCGCCCAATATTGAAAAGTTCTGGAGCAATCTGCGGGACGGCGTGGAGTCCATCACCTTCTTCACCGACGAGGAGTTACTGGCCTCGGGCGTAGATCCCGCGGCATTGAAGAATCCGTCCTACGTCAAAGCCGGTTTCATTCTCGACGCGATCGACCAGTTTGACGCCCCATTTTTCGGATTCAGCCCCCGGTTGGCTGCGGGCACCGACCCGCAGCGTCGACTCCTCCTGGAATGCGTGTGGGAGGCGATCGAAACTGCCGGTTACAATTCCGAGCGATACGACGGGGCCATCAGCGTGTTCGCGGGCGCGACGATGAGCAGCTATCTGTTCAACAACCTGTGCGCGAACCCCGACGCCATGGCATCAGACAGTTTTCTCCTGAACCAGCCGGATTCCATAGCCACGCTGGTTGGTTTCAAGCTCAATTTGAAGGGCGCTTGCTACAACGTCGGAACGTTTTGTTCCACGTCTCTGGTCGCTATCCATCTCGCCTGTCAAAGCCTGTTGAGCTTTGAGTGCGACATGGCGGTTGCGGGAGGCGTGCATGCTCATTCGCCGCACAAGGCGGGCTATTTTTATGAAGAGGGTGCGGTGTACTCCCCCGACGGCCATTGCCGGCCGTTTGATGCCAAAGCACAGGGAGTTGTCTTCGGCAACGCAGTCGGCGTTGTGATCCTGAAAAGGCTCAAGGACGCTTTGGCTGACGGCGATTCCATCGACGCCGTGATCCTTGGCTCGGCAACAAACAACGATGGTTCGGATAAAGTGAGTTACTTTGCCCCGAGCGTCACCGGTCAGGCCGAAGTGATCGTGGAGGCCGTGGCGGTGGCCGGAGTCGAACCCGACTCCATCAGTTATGTTGAGGCCCACGGGACCGGGACGGCGTTTGGCGATCCCGTGGAAGTAGCGGCACTGAATCGCGCCTTTCGAGGCGGAGCCAGAAGAACGGGCACCTGCGCGCTCGGTTCGCTGAAGGGAAACATCTCGCATGTGGATGCAGCCGCCGGCGTCTCCGGGTTCATCAAGACCGTTCTCGCTCTGAAGAATCGGCAAATTCCCGCAACCCTGAATTTCCAGGAGCCGAATCCGAATATCGACTTTGATAGCGGCCCGTTTTACGTCAACTCCACTCTTTCGGAGTGGAAAAGCGATGGCGCACCACGCCGTGCCGGCGTCAGCGCATTCGGTTTCGGAGGGACAAACGCCCATGTGGTCGTTCAGGAAGCCCCCGCAGCCGAACCCTCCGGTCCTTCCAGGCCTCACCAGTTGCTGGTTCTTTCCGCCAAGACTGCCTCCGCTTTGGAGTCGGCTACCGCGAACATGAGTGCGTTCCTCAAGAATCACCCGGAGGTGAGCCTTGCGGACGCGGCATACACGCTGAAGGTTGGCCGGGCGGCCTTTAACCATCGCCGGATTGTCGTTTGCCGGAACCACGAGGATGCCGTGGCCACGCTGGAAGCGGGCGATTCACCGCGCCGGGCGACAGCTCACCAGGACAAGAGGGATCCTGGCATCACCTTCATGTTTTCCGGACAGGGTGCGCAGTATCCAGGCATGAGTTCGGAGCTTTATCGGACTGAACGCGTGTTTCGGGAGTCGGTTGACCAATGCGCGGAGATCCTGCGGCCGCACCTCGAACTCGATATACGAGAGGCTCTTTTTCCGCGCGACGCAGCCGCCGAAGAAGCCGCCCGAACACTCAACCAGACGGCTATAACCCAGCCTGCGCTCTTTGTGGTGGAATACTCATTGGCCAAGCTGTGGATTTCATGGGGAATCCATCCGACGGAGATGGTGGGCCACAGCATTGGAGAGTATGTCGCGGCCTGCCTCGCCGGCGTCTTTTCGCTGGAAGACGCGCTCGCTCTGGTGGCAGCGCGGGGTAAGCTGATGCAGAGTCTGCCCGGTGGCAGCATGCTGGCAGTTCGACTCCGCGAGCCGGAAATCAGGCCGCTGACAGACGATGTCGAGCTTTCTCTGGCCGCAATCAACAGCCCTTCTCTATGCACAGTCTCTGGCACCGACACGGCCATCGAAGGACTGAAACAACGCTTGTCTGCTATGGGCGTGGAGTACCGCCCCCTGCATACGTCCCATGCATTTCATTCCAGCATGATGGACCCGATCCTGGATGGATTCACGGCGAAGGTAAGGAGCACCAAAAGGAATCCTCCCCAAATTCCGTTCCTTTCAAACTTGTCCGGGACCTGGATCACTGCGGAACAGGCGGTCACGCCGGAGTATTGGACGAAGCATCTCCGCAGCACTGTCCGATTTTCCGATGGAGTTCAGGAATTACTCAAGGAATCAAACCGGGTGTTTCTTGAAGTGGGCCCCGGCAATACGCTGAGCACGCTGGTAAGACAGCATCTCAATGGAGCTGGATCATCCAGGGTGGTCCTCGCTTCTATGCGCCATCCTCAGGAGCAGGACGCGGATGACGCCTTCATCCTGAGAAGCCTTGGGCGGCTGTGGCTGGCTGGGGTGGACGTAGATTGGACGGGGTTTTACGAAGGGGAGAAGCGCCGCCGCGTCGTTCTCCCAACGTATCCCTTTGAGCGGCGACGTTACTGGGTTGACCCGACGATCCCTCCGCAGGGCATCTGGGCGATACGCGCCGGCTTGACCAGAGAACAACAACTCCTGCCGCGCGCGACTCAGTCCGCGACCGCCGATGAGGCGTTAGCTCCTGGAAATCCGGAGGCGCAGGGAGATGAAGTCGCATCCGGGACGCGTACCGAGGAGGTCCTGACCCGCATATGGTGCAAGGCGCTCGGTTGCCGGGAAATCGGGCTTAACGACAACTTCTTTGAGTTGGGCGGCGACTCCCTTTCAGCCATTACGGTGTTAACGAAAGTCGAACAAGCATTAGGCCAGAGACTCTCGTTGTCCTCCTTGATCCAGGCTCCGACGATCCAGGAGTTTTCGGAACTCTTCCCTAAAGTCGAAGAAGAAGTCGTTCAGAAGCGCGAGGTCGCCACACCGCGCTGGAAATCTTTGGTGGCGATTCAGCCGTCGGGCTCGCGCCTTCCGTTTTTCTGTTTCCATGGAGCCGGCGGCAATATCCTGATTTACAAGAAGCTCTCGGAGTATCTTGGCGCCGACCAGCCGTTTTACGGCCTGGAATCTCAGGGCTTGGACGGCGTTACTCCGGTCCCGGAAACGGTCGAGGAGATGGCAGCGCAGTATTTAAAGGAGATCCGTGCTGTCCGGCCCCACGGGCCTTACCTTCTGGGCGGATATTGCATGGGAGGAGCCATTGCCTATGAGGCTGCGCAGCAGTTAACGGCTGCGGGCGAGGAGGTGGCGCTCCTTGCGCTCTTCGACACAATCAATTGGAGCAACATTGAGTTCACCAGCTGGGACATCATCTCCAAGCGCTTCCAACGGATCGTTTTCCATGCCGCGGTTGTGCTTGGGCTCGATTTTGAGGGCAAGCGCAGATTCCTGCAGGGAAAACTTCAGGATCTGCGCAGCAGAATTCCCGTATGGCGGGGAGCATTGCTGAAAAGGTTCCAAAAAGATTCGGATTCGAGATCTTCAGGCGCCACGATTCTGGCCCAGGTCTGGGAATCCAATGATCGCGCCGCCCTCAAGTATGTCCCCAAACCTTATCCGGGCGAGCTTATAGAGTTTCGTCCCGCGCGCCAGTACCAGACGTACAACAAACCCCAGCTGAAATGGGACGGTTTGGCAATGGCTGGGGAACGAGTGATCGTGATTCCGGGATATCCTGCCGTGATGCTGCTTGAACCTTATATCAAGGAGCTGGCTGCGAGGTTAGCGGAGTGCATCGACGACGCAGTGCGCCCAAAGTCCAACACCGCCGAATCCATCCCGGAGCTGGTTCAGCGCTAAACGTTCCAGCCGGCCACGAAACAACGCCTGGCGAGCCAAACGTTCAGATCGTCATTAAGAGGCTCAAGCCTCGGCTCTCGAGCCGGGAAACCATTTTTGGGCGCCGGCGGCCAACTGATTCGGAGGCGCCAACAAAGAACGCGTCTCCCAGATTTGCAGCTTGGGCGCCGTTGCCTGCTCTACCATCAGCGCAATGCGGTGACCGGCGTGTTCAATGAGGCAAAACTGCCAGCGTTCAGCCAAGTCTTCTAAACACGGATCTAAATCGAGCCGGATCCTCTCCGCGCTGTCAAAGAGAAATGAGAACTTGTCCAAAGGCAGCGCCAATCCCATTCCACGCGCCTTGATATACGACTCCTTTAGCGTCCACAGCGATAGGGCGCGATTTAGTTTCTCCATTCCACGTAAGGTTTCCAGTTGGGCAAGTTCCTGCGGGGAAAACACGTCGGGTGCAAGCTCAACGATTTCTCCCGCACGCTCATAAGGCTCCACGTCTACACCCACCTCAACCCCATAGGCGATCAGGCAAACGACCAGGCCGAGGGAATTGGACAAATTGAAGCGTAGTCCGCATTCCGGGTCGGTCGTCGGCTTGCCGTGGTTGTTCAATTGAAAGCGCCAGGCCTCTGGAGCAAGCGGATGGCAATGAGACAGCGCAGTTCGCGCCAGGGCATGAGTGGCCAGGTATTCGCGCCGATGCCGATCGAACTTAAACGCCTGCCAGCGGTCGCGCTCGTCTTCAGACAGGAGCGAGACGCAGGCTCGGGCAACCTGATCTGTTAAGAGAT
This sequence comes from uncultured Occallatibacter sp., assembly GCA_964468605.1. Taxonomy (GTDB): domain Bacteria; phylum Acidobacteriota; class Terriglobia; order Terriglobales; family Acidobacteriaceae; genus Telmatobacter. Next base: position 57,806 of record CAYYKV010000002.1, read on the forward strand.
CGTCGGGATATGCGCACCAAAGCTGGAGAGTGTCGTTCATCATCTCGATGTGAGCCGGCTCCGGCTTGGACGCGGCGGCCGTGCATGCTTCGCGCGTACGCCACTGCTTGAAGGGCAACTTCTTCCGGAGCAACCTTCAAAGTAACTCATAGCGCAATGGGAGAGTCCGGTTCATCTGCGAAACGTTGGGACCCTCATTTCCCCGATGCCAGGGATATCGCCACATAATTGTCTCCGCTTTTGAAGCATTACACGGGCAAGGTCATTCGAGGCCACGGGATTCTGGATATTTCGAGGCAACATAGAGCGCTCCGTGTTCATTGAAACACTGAAGACCGAGTTTGATGTAAGTGCATTTTCCAAATCGCGTCCTTTAGCGGAGGCTTCTTTGCCTCATCTAAGTCTTGTATCCAGTTCCAGCGGCACTAGAGACAGAACCTGTTCATCTTCTACAGCCAACTTTCCGTTTCTCAAGGAGATCGCTGTAGTTCGCAGGTGTGACGAAGATCACCTTTTTGTGCCATCCTTGACACCCCCACTAAGGTGCAATAGACTCGGCCACTTACTGAAGTATTTAGTAATTGTGCGGCCCCACTCATCAGATCAGCGTCACACAACGAGTCGCGAAAGTGATGGGAACATGCATGGCTTGCGAAAATGTCTGAATTGCGAGGTGCAGATTCGTCGCTGCGCGCTTCAATTCTCGCAGGTTTAACCCTACCCAAGAAAGACTCAGGGAGAATTCTCATGGTCAGGAAGCCCATAGTATTGGATAGCCTTTATTCGTTGCTGCGGCTTAGTTCACTTCAAACAGATGCGCTGAGCAGCACCTGGCGAACAGCATGCGGACTTGCCGCATTGATTCTATCTATTGTGGTTTCCCTGCCAGCAGCGGCTCAAGGCGGGCCTTCTGTGGGCGTCCAGTCCACACTTCCAGCATTTCCTACGGGCACACTCGCGAATGAACCGTCAGGCGTAGCTATCGATCAGAGCGACGATCTTTACATCACGGATCTCTACAACAACCGAGTGATAGAAATACCACCGAGCTGCGCCAGCACCTCCTGTGAAATCACAATCCAAACCAACGTGCCGATGGAACCGGCGGCGGTTGCTCTTGATTCATCCGGAGATCTATTCATCGCAGATCTTTTCGGCAAGGTGTGGGAGTTACCGGCTGGATGTATCAACACGTGCACGACCGGGACCCTGGTGGGCACCGGGTGGAGTGAACCGACCGGTCTGGCGCTCGATTCGAGCGGCAATTTGTATGTCGCCGATTTTTCAAAGCCAGCCGTTGTGAAAGTCCCCTGGACGGGTTCCAGTTGGGGCACTCAGGCCACAATTGCCACCTGGCTGCCTAGCCCATACGGGTTGGCAATCGACCAATCGAATGATCTCTTCGTTTCGGACTACAACGATGAGGAAGTTTTTGAACTGACGGGCGCCTGCGTGAGCGCAGGCATAGCCGGAGCCGGCGCGAACGAAAGTTGCCAGGTTCCTGTGGTGACTGAGTCCAGCTGGTCAGCGAACCCCAAAGGCATCGCGGTTGATGGCTCCGGCAACGTATTTGTGGCCAATGCAACCGGGACTGCCCTGAGCGATCTGGTGGCCGAAGTGCCAGCGGGCTCATACGGCTGCTCCACGACCGCCTGTCTGTCGGGGGTCGGCTATGGACTGACTGGGCCGGCCGGCGTGCTTATAGACGAGATAGGCGATGTGATTATCGCCGATCGCGGCAATGGTCGCGTGGTCAAGGTACGGCAGGGTTCCTTCGGCTTCGGCTCCATCCTCGTGGGCAGCACAGGTGCGACGGTCACTGCTTACTTCGACTTCAATTCATCGGAAACCCTCGGCTCAACTCCTTATCAAGTGCTGACCCAGGGCCAAACCGGCCTGGATTTTGCAGACGCTGGAGGCGAGGTAGGCGGTTGCGCGGCGGCGAGTTACGTTGCAGGCAACTCATGCTTTGTCAATATTGACCTAACCCCAAAGGCTGCCGGAGCGGTGGTCGGGGCGGTTACGCTTATCAATAACACGAACACCGTAATTGCCACCCTCTATCTAAGCGGCGCCGGATCCGGGCCGGAGGTGACTTTTTTCCCAAGTCCATTAACCTTCGGGACTCGCGGCGGAGGACTGCTTTGGGGTCGCGGTTTGACGGTTGACAGGAAAGGAAACATTTTTGTCGCGGACTCGAGCAATAACTCCGCTGACGAGTATTTAGCCGCAAGCAGCTACAGTCAGTCGATCCTCAGCTCCAGCTTCAACGCCCCTACCGACGTCGCAATCGATGGCGCGGGCAATGTTTTTGTCGCCGATACCGGCAACAACAAAGTGAAAGAGATTCTGGCGCCGGCCTACACGACAACCAATCCGATAGCTAGTGCCTTCAACTTCAATGGCCCATCCGGATTGGCAATCGATGGAGCCGGGAACGTCTATGTGGCAGACACCGGGAATAAAGCGATCGAGCAGATCGTTGCCCCGGCCTACACCGTGGTGAACACGCTGAACAACACCAGCTTCACCGCCCCATTCGCCATCGCAATCGACACAGGCGGCAACCTGTATGTCGCCGATTCAACGCTGGGCACCGTGAGTGAATTGACCGCAGGCAGCGACTACCAAACGGTGACCTCGCCGATAACCGGGTTGTCTCAACCCTCTGGCGTGGCCGTGGACGCGAGCGGCAACGTATATGTAACCGATACCGGGCATAGCGCTGTCGATGAATTCCTTGTCGCATCCAGTTACGCGAAATCTACATTAACCAGCACCTTTGCCAACTCTTCCGGAATTGCATTGGACGCGAGCGGCAATGTTTACCTGACCGCCTCCGGCCATCCGCAAGTGGGACTGCTGGAGCTAAGCGCCGCGCCATCGCTGAATTTTGGCACTGCATTGACTGGAACAACGAGCTCGCCGCAAACGGTAACCGTATCGAACATCGGCAACACCAGCCTGACGTTTCCTGCTGCCGCTGCATTTGACGCGACAACGCAGACCAATGGGTCATTTAAGTTGGATGCAAGCTCGACTTGCACAACCAGCCCACTGACTTACGGAACGTCTTGCACCGACGCCATCGATTTCTCTCCCCCCGGCGCACTCTCTTACTCAGGCACCTACACGCTCACAGACGACAATCTGAATACGCCGTCCCCGTATGCAACTCAAGCCATCAGTCTCAGCGGAACCGGCGAATCCATCACCTTTGTTACGACTTCGCTTTCCAGCGGCACCGTCGGCGTCGCTCTCACGCCACAGACATTGCAAGTAAGCGGCGGATCGGGGAGTTACACATTTGCGATTACCGGCGGCGCTTTGCCGGCTGGTCTTGTTCTCAGTTCAGCGGGAACGATTTCGGGTACGCCGACCGCCGGAGGAACCGTTACCGGGATTCAGGTGACCGTAACGGATACGTCGACAAACGTGACCAAGACGGAAACGTATTCGATGACGATCGCTCCGGCCACGATTACACTCGCCACGGAATCGTTGCCCGATGCGACCTATAACACCAGTTACTCCCAGGGACTTCCTGCTGCTTCAGGTGGAACTGCTCCTTACACGTACGCCCTCTTTTCAGGTTCTATGCCCCCAGGCCTATCCGTGGCTCCATCAACCGGCGTGATCTCGGGAATTCCGACACAAGGCGGTTCCTATCCCAACTTCGTCATTCAGGTAACCGATAGCAGCACAGGAACCGGCCCATATTCGACCACGCAGACGTACTCTCTCACCGTAGATCGGGCCAACCAGGCGGCGCTGACGGTGAACGTATCGTCGCCGGCAACCTACAACACGCAGCAAACGCTGACCACGACGGGCGGCAGCGGAACCGGCGCTGTGACCTACAGCGTGGGCGCATCGACCGCCTGCTCGGTGTCCGGCGCGACGCTATCGATTACCTCTGGCACCGGAACCTGCTCAGTCACGGCAACCAAGGCAGCGGACACAGATTACAGCCAGGCAACTTCGTCCCCAGCGAGCGTGACGGTTCAACTGGCCAGCCAGGCCGCGTTGACGGTGAACGTCTCGTCACCCGCGACCTACAACACGCAACAGACGCTGACCACGACAGGCGGCAACGGAACCGGCGCTGTGACCTACAGCGTGGGCGCATCGACCGCCTGCTCGGTGTCAGGCGCGACGCTATCGATTACCTCTGGCACCGGAACCTGCTCAGTGACGGCGACCAAGGCAGCGGACACGAACTACAACAGCGCGACGTCCACTGCCGCCACAGTGACGGTGCAGCTTGCCAACCAGGCGGCGCTGACGGTGAACGTATCGTCGCCGGCGACCTACAACACGCAGCAAACGCTGACCACGACGGGCGGCAGCGGAACCGGCGCTGTGACCTACAGCGTGGGCGCATCGACCGCCTGCTCGGTGTCCGGCGCGACGCTATCGATTACCTCTGGCACCGGAACCTGCTCAGTCACGGCAACCAAGGCAGCGGACACAAATTACAACAGCGCGACGTCCACCGCCGCCACAGTGACGGTGCAGCTTGCCAACCAGGCGGCGCTGACGGTGAACGTATCGTCGCCCGCGACCTACAACACACAGCAAACGCTGACCACGACGGGCGGCAACGGAACCGGCGCGGTCACTTACAGCGTGGGCGCATCGACCGCCTGCAGTGTTTCAGGCGCAACGCTCTCTATCACCAGTGGCACGGGCTCATGCTCGGTGACGGCAACCAAGGCAGCGGACACAAATTACAACAGCGCGACGTCCACCGCCGCCACAGTGACGGTGCAGCTTGCCAACCAGGCGGCGCTGACGGTGAACGTATCGTCGCCGGCGACCTACAACACGCAGCAAACGCTGACCACGACGGGCGGCAGCGGAACCGGCGCTGTGACCTACAGCGTGGGCGCATCGACCGCCTGCTCGGTGTCCGGCGCAACCCTCTCCATCACTTCTGGCACCGGAACCTGCTCAGTCACGGCAACCAAGGCAGCAGACACTAATTACAACAGCGCGACGTCCACCGCCGCCACAGTGACGGTGCAGCTGGCCAACCAGGCAGCGCTGACGGTGAACGTATCGTCGCCCGCGACCTACAACACACAGCAAACGCTGACCACGACGGGCGGCAACGGAACCGGCGCGGTCACTTACAGCGTGGGCGCATCGACCGCCTGCAGTGTTTCAGGCGTGACGCTCTCTATCACCAGCGGCACGGGATCATGCTCTGTGACGGCGACCAAGGCAG
>CAYYKV010000003.1:0-61286 GCA_964468605.1 uncultured Occallatibacter sp.
AATCGATGGGCATCGAGCGGACGACGTTTGTGATCGGGCCGGACCGGACGCTGCTGCACATCTACCCCAAAGTGACGCCGCAGGGCCACGCCGAGGAGGTTCTCACGCTGATCGAGGAATGGAACAAGGCGCACAAGAAGGCATGACGAGGGAGGCGACCGGAACCAGGGAGAGCAAATGCGCGGCAAGCTGCTGAAGCGCGCTTTCTTTGAAGATGCGCCGGAGCGTGTTGCCCCCAGGCTTCTGGGGAAGCTACTGGTTTCAAGGACGAGCGCTGGCCTGCTGGCAGGCCGCATCGTCGAAGTCGAGGCGTATCTCGGCCCCCACAACGCCACACCCGATCCCGCGGCGCACTCCCATCGCGGGCCGACACCTCGGAACAAAGTGCTCTTCGGGCCGCCGGGCTTTGCATATGTCTACACGATCTATGGACTCTATGACTGCATGAATTTTTCCTGCGAAAAAGAGGGCCGGGGAGGCGGCGTGCTGCTGCGCGCGCTGGAGCCGGTGGCGGGGATCGAACAAATGGCTCGGCGTCGCGGCTTGCCGCCAGACGCCGCGGCGTGCGACCTCACGGGTGGGCCCGGCCGCTTGTGCCAGGCGATGGGGCTCACGCGCGAAACCCATAATGGGCTCGATCTGCTTGATCCGCAATCGCCCTTGCAGGTGCGCGACGACAGCATGCGCGTCACGCGCGTGCTCGTGACGCGCCGCATTGGCATCCGCCACGCCGTGGAGCTTCCGCTGCGCTTTGCTCTGCCTGGAAACGAATGCGTGTCGGGGCCCAGAAAGATGGAGGGCAAGTTCATCTTTCTCCGCAAGGGCGGCGAGGGTAGACTGTTACGGTGAACGAACCGGGGTCTCAAGAACAGATCCCGAGAGGAAACGCGCCAAGTGAAGCTCACTTCCCTGCTCTCGCCCGCCGCCGCGGTTGCGCTATTGACCGCGGCCGTGCTTGCCGCCACCACTGGAGTGCAAGCGACGCAAGACCAGCCGCCTCCCGCACAAGCATCGCCCGCGCCGGCTGCGCAAACCGCTCCCGCTCCGCCTGCCGGGGGCGCGCCGGGAGGCCGGCCGATGCGGAGTTATCCGGCGCCCACCAACCTGCAAGTGCTTCCGAAAGACATTACGGGCCAACAGCTGCACGAAACCATGGAGGCTTTCGCAGGCTCGCTCGGCGTGCATTGCGATTTTTGCCACGCGGCGGACCCGAAGAACTTGATGCCCAACGGAAGGCCGCGGCTGAACTTCGCCGACGACTCCAAGGACGAAAAGAAGATCGCGCGGATCATGATCTCCATGGTGCAGCAGATCAACGGGGAATACATCAGCAAGTCAACGGCGCTCGATCCGGACTCGATGGGCATGAAGGTCACGTGCGGAACATGCCATCGCGGCCACGAAATGCCCGAGGAGTTTGTGATTCCAAAAGAGGGCGGGCCGCCTCCAGCTGGTGGACCACCGTCTGGCGCACCGCCCGCAGCCGGGACGCCGCCTCCGGCAAACTAAACTGCTGCGCGCCGTCGGCATCGCGCGGAATTACACTGGCTCGGTATGCGGCTATTTGTGGGAATTCCGTTGGCGGATGCGGCGGCGCGCGAACTCGGCAATGTGATTGCGCGGCTGCGCAGCGGCGTAAACGCGGAGCAAGGCGGTGGTCTGCGCTGGACGGCCCCGGAGTCGTGGCACATTACGTTGCAATTCGTGGGGAATGCAACAGTGGAACAACTGGAGTGCCTGAAGGCGCACCTGAGCCAGGTGCGCTCGGAGCCGGTTCCCGTCGAATTGGGCGAACTCGGCTGCTTTGAGCGCGCAGGCGTCTTCTTTGCGGATGTGACGGTGACGCCGGAACTGGCCGCGCTCGAAAAAAGCGTCGTGGCGGCGACCAGCCGTTGCGGATTCGTGGCCGAGACGCGGCCGTATCATCCGCATATTACGCTGGCGCGAGTGAAGGGGCAGGGACGGGGAGCAGAGCTGCGCGTCCTGCGGGCCAAGGTTTGCAACCAGCCCGCGTTCGCGCGCTTCACGGCGAGCGAGCTTGTGTTGTACGAGAGCCATCTTGGGCCGGGCGGGGCGCGATATGAAGCCCGGATGCGCGTGGCGCTTGGCAACAAGTGAGGCCTGATGGCAGGCGCCCATCACTGATATACTGAAGATTCGGCAAGGTGATCGCGTGGGCCTCTGTGCGCGCCCCGGCGGCTCAGGCCGCCCCCGAAGACATTAGAAGATCTGGAGTTGGACGATGGCACAAACTTGCGATATCTGCGGCAAAGGGCCGCGCTTTGGCAATAACATCTCGCACGCGCACAACATTACGCGGCGGCGCTGGAACGTGAACCTGCAGGCTGTTAAAGCAATCGTTGACGGCACGCCCAAGAAGCTGCGCGTGTGCGCCAGCTGCATCAAGAGCGGAAAAGTCGCCAAGGCGTAGGCGCTCCGCCCTCCTTTCTTTTCATTCAACGTTGCGGAACCCCGTCCCACACGGACGGGGTTTTGTTGTGCGCGAAAGCGAGTGAGCGCAGCGCGAAGCGATCCCCTCCTTGCCACTGGCCGCGGAACTACTCGCCCTGGCGAGTGAAGCTGAGCGAGGCGGAGTTGATGCAGTAGCGGAGGCCGGTTGGACCGGGGCCGTCGGGAAAGACATGGCCGAGATGGCCGCCGCATCGCGCGCAGGTAACCTCGACACGCCGCATGCCGTGGCTCCGGTCCTCGTGCTCGTCAACGGATTTGGAGCCGGCAGGAATCATGAAGCTGGGCCAGCCGCAGCCGGAGTCGAACTTGGCCCCGCTCATGAAGAGCAGCGCGCCGCACGCAGCGCAGTGGTAGTTTCCGGTCTCGTGATTCTCGGTCAGCAGTCCGGTGAAAGGGCGCTCGGTGCCTTTCTCGCGCAACACGTGATACTGCTGCGGCGTGAGAAGGGTGCGCCACTCAGCGTCGCTGCGGACGACTTTCTGCTCGGAATCGATTTTGGAATCGCTTTCGGATTGACTCACGGTGTCCTCCTGCACTTGCGGGGTGGCGCGATGAGATGCGGGGTGCCGACGCTGGCTCGGCGGGAGCCACACGGAAGCGGCTCACTCTTCCATTGAAACAGATCAGAGGCTGCCCAGAAACAGATCGGCGGCGTCGGTCAGACTTCGGCGACGACTTCGATTTCGACGAGCAGATTGCGCGGCAGGCGGGCGACTTCAACCGTGGTGCGCGCGGGAAGTGTATCGCTATCGGTTCCGAAGCAGGACGCGTAGACCGCGTTCATCGCCGCAAAATCGTTCATGTCTTTAAGAAAGACTGTGGCCTTCACAACCTGGCCAAGGCTGCTGCCAGCGGCCTCAAGAACGGCTTTGAGGTTCTCAAGGGTTCGCGCCGTTTGTTCCTTGATTCCGCCGGGGACAGCCTGGCCGGTAACGGGATCCAGGCCGCCCTGGCCGGCAGTGAAGACGAGGTTTCCTACACGCACGCCTTGCGCATAAGGGCCGATCGCGGCTGGCGCGCCGTCGGTGGTGATATTCGAGCGACTCATGGGTCGATTCTATGACGGTGGGGTGGGGTGATTCGAAGAAAATCGTGTGCAGCGCGTAAACGCAGTTGGAGGGCCAGGCCGCGCGGCCCATAAAAGATAAAAGGGCAATTTCACAAGGAAATTGCCCCTTTATCCGCTGGATTCCTGAAGGCTCGAGCGAGAGATGCCTGCTATCCGTGGAAGGCTGCCGTGAGACCGCCGGCAATGGCCATGACCAGCAGCCAATAGGCGGCGTTGATGGCAAAGAGATTGACGCGGCGATTCTCGAAAATGTGCTGCGTAAAGAGCGGCGGCGCCATGAATCCAAGCCAGCAGACGATGCCAAGCTTGGCGCCCGAAGTGAAGGTCATTGCTCCCGCCCAGCCCACGACGTGCCCCATCACAAAGGTGAGAAGCAGGCAGGCGATAAACGATGCGACCATGCCGAAGGCGCCGTTTTTCGGCTTATTGGTCTCGGAAAAGCCGATCAGAGTCAGCCAGGACTTGCGGAAAACGAGACCGTACCAGAGGGCGCCCAACAGCCATTCGATCACGGCTGCAATCACGACAATCGTCAAAAGATGCTTGGAGAAAGCTGCCGGCAACAAAACCGCGGAGTAAGTGACAACATGCATTCTTGAATCCTCCACAACGGGATTGAGGTTCGGCTCCCACGCACAGAAGGCCCACGGAAATGGGCTCCCGCGCGGCCCCGTTTTTCAGGAGTCGCCGCAATCACGATGCGGCATGCAAGGAAGCCATGTCAAGGCAATTCAGGGGTTACGCGCAGAAGTGGTAACTAACACGAATGAGCCATGGATAGCGGCAAGCAGCTCCCGTCGTCGCCATCCCCGGTAGTGTGAACAGGCCCTAGCGGCGCTTGAGCGCTTCGATCTCTTCGAGCGTGCGCGGCCAATCGGAGCCGAGGAGGCGCGAAAGACTGCGGTCAGCGAGAACTTTGCCGGCGGTCTGGCAGGTGGCGCAGTAGTTGGTCTCGTTGTCGGCGTAGCGTATTCGCTGGATTGGGTTGCCGCAACGAGGGCAGGGCTTGCCGAAGCGGCCGTGAACAGCCATCTCCGGTCGGAATGCAGTAACGCCCTCGGGGAATTTCTTTTTGGCCTCGGCGACGAAGCGATCGATCCATAAAGAAAGCGTGGATCGCGTGGCGTCGAAGAGGCGCTTCCACTCTTCGGGAGTGAGTTTATGCGTGAGCGCGATGGGCGAGAGGCGCGCGGCATGAAGAATCTCGTCGGAGTAGGCATTGCCCACGCCGCTGATGAGGCGCGGATCGGTGAGAGCACGCTTGAGGGTGCGGTTCTCCTTCGTGAGCGCGGCGCGAAACCCGTCGAGATCGGTGGCAAAAATCTCGATGCCGCCGGGATCGATGTCTTGGAGGGCCTGCTCGCCGCGAAGGAGATGGAGCGAGGCACGGCGCTTGGAGCCGGCCTCAGTAAGTGTGAGCGAGCCGGAGGGAAAGTCGAGCGCGAGGAGAGCCTGACGGCCGGAGAGCTTGGCGTGCGGCGGTCGCCAGTGGAGTCGGCCGGCAATCATGAGATGGATGACCAGCCAGAGTTTCTCCTGGTTTTGGACGGAAGCGTCACTGACGCCGATTGCGATGCGCTTGCCGATGCGGCGAATCTCGCGGACGGTGCGGCCTTCAACGGAAGCGATGGGAGGGTCCGCGGTGCGGAGGACGAAGACGCTGTTCAGGCGGACGCGTTCGAGCGTCGCCCCAAGGATCCGCGGCTCAAGCGCGGCAAGGTAGGCGGTGATGTCGGGAAGTTCCGGCATTGTTATCAGCTTGCAGCCAATGAGTTGGCCCGCGCAACGGATTTCTTCCGCCGGCTTAAGGCAGGATCGCGTTGTCGATTAAACGCGTTGTGCCAATAAACGCCGCGACGGCGAAGAGCGTGCCGGGAACGGCAGTTTCAACTGGCAACAGAGTGGACCAATCGACGAGGGCGATGTAGTCGATGCGAACCTCGGGCTCGGAGGCAAAGACGCCGTGCGCCGATGCAATGAGCATATTTGCGCGGCGCTCGCCCTGGGCGGCAAGCGACTCGACGTGGCGGACGGCGCGGCTGAGCGTGAGAGCCTGCGCGCGCTCGGACGGGCTCAGGTAGACGTTGCGCGAGCTGACGGCGAGGCCGTCAATGTCACGAATGATGGGGCAGACGACGATTTCCGCGGCGAGCCTGAGATCGGTGGCCATGCGGCGCAGAACGGCGACCTGGGCCGCGTCTTTCTGGCCGAAGAAAGCACGATCGGGCTCGGCGGCGATCAGCAACTTGGCGACGACTGTGGCGACGCCGCGAAAGTGGCCGGGGCGGGATGCGCCGTCGAGGCGATCGCCGAGGCCAGGGACTTCGACAAAGGTTGACTCGGGGCCGTTGGGGTAAAGCTCTTCGACGCTGGGCGCGAAAAGGACATCCGCGCCTTCTTGTTCGGCGAGAGCGCAGTCGGCGTCAAAGGAGCGCGGATAGCGCGTGTAGTCCTCGTTGGGGCCGAACTGCGTAGGGTTGACGAAGAGGCTGACGGCAACGTGACTGCACGCGGCGCGAGCGGCGCGAATGAGCGAGGCGTGGCCCGCATGGAGCGCGCCCATCGTGGGCACGAGTCCGATGGTATTGCCGGGCGCGGAGCCGGGCGCAAAACGGGATGTCGACCGGAGCGAGCGGGACCAGCGTCGGAGGTCGGCAACGGTGCGGAAAACCTGCATCAGGATCAGCTCGGCCAATCCTCGAACGCGTCGCGATTCACGACAGCCTCTTCGGAATCGAAATCGGCGTCCTGGGCGGACTCACCCATCGTCTGTCGCGTGGGCAAGTGATAGCTCTCGGCGTCGGACGGGAAGGCACGATGCTCCACGTCTTCGCGGTAGTGCTCGATGGCGGAGCGGAGGAGGGCGGATGCGTCACCGTAGCGGCGGACGAATTTGGCAGGCGGCGCAAAGGTGAGATTCACGAGGTCGTGGAAGACGAGAATCTGGCCATCGCATTCGGGGCCGGCGCCAATTCCGATTGTGGGGACAGGCAGCGCGGCAGTGATGGCCGCGGCAGCTTCGCGGGGAACGCCTTCGAGGACGATGGCGCTTGCGCCGGCGTGAACGAGCGCGAGAGCGTCGGCTTCAAGTCGGCGCGCGGCCTCGGCAGTGCGCGCTTGCACGCGATAGCCGCCCATGCGATGGACACTTTGCGGCGTGAGGCCGAGATGGCCGACGACGGGAATCTCCGCGTCGCAAAGCGCGCGAACGAGCTCGACGCGCGGGCCCTCGATCTTGACGGCTTCGGCGCCGGCCTCCTTGACGAATCGAACGGCATTGGCGACGGCATCGGCGATGGCGCCGTGATAGCTCCCGAAGGGCATATCGGACACAACAAGCGCACGGCGGACCGCGCGGCGCACAGCGCGGGTGTGGTGGAGCATCTCGTCGACGGTGACAGCGAGCGTGTTTTCCTGGCCGAGGACGACCATGGCGAGCGAATCGCCGACCAGAATGAGGTCGATGCCCCCCTCATCGGCGAGGCGAGCGGTGGGGTAGTCGTAGGCGGTCAGCGCGGAGATGGGCTTGCCCTGGCGCTTCATTTCGCCAAGGGCGGGCATGGTGACTTTGGGGATGGGAAGACCGGGCTGCGAGGCACCCGCGCCCGCGGAAGATTGGGTAATGCTCATCGTTGGCTCCAGTGCCGCTCCGAAGACTCAGGATGCGACCCGAACAAGACCAGTATACGCCGGAGATTCCCCGGAGGGAACGGGGCTGTCTAACAGCTTCTTCCAAGCTGTATAAGGATGAAAGCGGGCTGCGATTGCTCATCCGAGCCGCCTCGGAATTGCCCAGTGCCGCGGAGGAATGAATGGCCTACGATCTGGCGATCGTGCTGCCCACGTTCAACGAGAGCGGGAATGTGGGTCCGATTGTCGATCGCCTCGAGAAGACGCTGAAGGGCATCCGCTACGAAGTGATTTTTGTCGACGATGACTCGCCCGACGGCACCGCGGACGTGGTGCGGCGGCTGGGTGAAGAGCACGACAATGTCCGCGTGCTGCAGCGGATCGGCAGGCGTGGCCTGGCGTCAGCGTGCATTGAGGGCATTCTGGGCGCCGCAGCGCCTTTTGTAGCGGTGATGGATGCGGACATGCAGCACGACGAAACCATCCTGCCGGAGATGCTGCGCCGGATTCGTGAAGAGAATCTCGATCTGGTGGTGGGCTCGCGCAACATCGCCGGCGGCAGTATGGGCGAGTTTACCAGGTGGCGCGTGAAACTGAGCCAATTGGGCAAGCGACTCAGCCTGATGGGCGCCGAGCACGAGCTAAGTGATCCCATGAGCGGATTCTTCGTGGTCCGCGTTTCGACCTTCGAGCAGTTTGCTCACCGGCTTTCGGGGATCGGCTTCAAAATCCTGCTCGACATCGTGCTTTCGGCTGGGCCAGGCCTGAAGATCGGCGAAGTGCCTTATCGCTTCAGGCAGCGCGAGCATGGCGAGAGCAAGCTCGACATGCTGGTCGGTCTGGAGTACTTCGAACTCCTCGTGGATAAGCATCTCGGGGGCGTGGTGAATGTGCGCTTCGTGCTCTTCGGTATGGTGGGCGCGCTGGGCGTGGCAGTGCACCTGCTGATTTTGAGCGTGCTACTCAAGCTTGCGGGGCTGAGCTTCGCCACCGGCCAGGCCGTGACCACTTTCATCGTGATGATCCTGAACTTTATCTTGAACAACTCCGTGACTTACCGGGACCGGCGGCTGCGGGGATGGAGATTCTGGAGCGGCCTGATCACGTTCTGCCTGGCCTGTGGACTGGGCGTGGCGGCAAACGTGGCCATCGCGAACGAGGTATTCCGCCGTGGTGTTCCATGGGTGCTGGCTGCGGTCACGGGCTTGCTGTTCTCCGCGGTCTGGAACTATGGCGTGACGTCGATGACGACGTGGCGGCAGGAGCGGCGTTCGAGCGAAAAGCGCGCAAAGCAGCGAATGGAAGCGGGCGCGTTGCAGGCTGGTCGGCGGGACGACGAAAAGCTGCCGGCAAGAACACTGTGAACTACTAAGGCACCGCGGGTGTTTTGGCAGGTTGCCTGTCCCTGTCTCGACACAGCATACTGGCAAGCGAAATGATTTCACCCATTACGACTGGGATTTACGCAGGACTGGGGTTGGCCGCGTGCGCCGGCGCGGCGGCGGGCGTGTATGCCTATGCATCGATGTGGCCGGGTTCGCGGCTCTTCGGCGAGGCGCTGACTGCGCCGTCGCGGCCAGGCGAATTGGCGTTGACCTTCGACGATGGGCCCAATGCGACGTGGACGCCGAAGCTGCTTGACATTCTGGCGAGCCATCAAGTTCGGGCGACTTTCTTTCTGCTTGGCGAGCGCGCGAAAGTGACGCCTGACCTTGTGAAGCGGACAGCCGCGGCCGGGCACATAATCGGGAATCACTCCTGGAACCACCCCAACCTGGCACGGAGCTCTCCGGAAGTGATTCAAGAACAACTGAGGCGCACCCAGGACACGCTGGAGCAGATCACCGGTAAGGCGGTGAGGTTTTTCCGGCCGCCTTACGGAGCGCGCCGGCCGGCTGTGTTTCGTATAGCGCGCGAGATGAAGCTGAACCCGGTGCTTTGGAACGCAATGGTGCCCGATTGGAGCGATCCCTCACCACGGCGGATCACGGAGCGAATGACGGACAAGATCGAGCGGCTGCGAATGAGGGGCCTCGCCGCAAACATCGTGCTGCATGATGGTGGTCACGACGACCCGGCAGCCAATCGCCTGGCGTCAGTCACCGCGGCGGAGCGGTTGATCGAGCGGTACAAAGGGGCGCACCATTTTGTAACGCTGGATGCATGGGTCTGAGCGCGCGATTCAGCTCTCGCGCAGCGCCGCAAAGGAATCGCGCGCTGCGGCGATCGTCGCCTCGACTTCGGCTTCGCCGTGCGCAGTTGAGACGAATGCGGCCTCGAATTGCGAGGGCGGGAGCCAGACGCCTCGATCGAGCATCGCGCGATGGAAGCGGCCGAAAGCCTGGGTGTCGCTGCGCGCGGCGCGGGCATAGTTGGTGACCGGGCCTTTGGTGAAGAACCAGGTCCACATCGAGCCGACGCGGTTGGTTGTAAGCGGGACGCCGGCGCGAGCGGCTTCGGCGGCAACGCCTTCGGCGACAGCTTTGGACGTCGCTTCAAGCCGCGCGTAGACTTCGGCTGCGTGCTCCTGTAAATAGCTGACGGTCGCAATGCCCGCGGCCATGGCGAGCGGATTCCCGCTGAGCGTTCCGGCCTGGTAAACCGGCCCCAGAGGCGCCAGAAGATCCATGAAGCGCTGTTTCCCGCCAAAGACGCCGACAGGAAGGCCTCCGCCAACGATCTTTCCTAACGTCACCAGATCGGGATCGAGCGAGTACAGCTGGCACGCCCCGCCGAGGGCGACACGAAAGCCGGTCATGACCTCGTCGACGATGAACAGCGCGCCGTGGCTCGCGGTAATTTTGCGCAGAGCAGACAAAAAGCCGGGCGCGGGGGGAATGCAGCCTGCGTTGCCCACGATGGGTTCAACAATGACTGCGGCAATGGTTTTGGGATGGGCGGCGAAAGCGGCTTTTAGAGCTTTGGTGTCGTTGTAGGGCAGGGCGAGGGTGAGGCGGGCAATCTCTTTCGGCACGCCTGCCGAGCCGGGGATGCCGAATGTGGCCACGCCGGAACCCGCTTTCACGAGTAGGCCATCAGAGTGGCCGTGATAGCAGCCCTCGAATTTGATGATGAGCTTTCGCCCGGTAACGGCGCGGGCCAGTCGGATGGCCGACATCGTGGCCTCAGTGCCCGAGCTGACGAAGCGCATCTTTTCGATGGCGGGATAGCAGGCCACGATGCGCTCGGCCAGATCGGCCTCGGCTGCGGTGGATGCGCCGAAGCTAGCCGATTTGCGCGCGGCGCGTTCGATGGCCTCGACGACGGGCGGGAATGCGTGGCCGAGGATCATCGGACCCCACGAGCCGAAATAGTCGATATACCGATTGCCATCGGCGTCGATGAGGGTTGCGCCTTCAGCGCGATCGACGAACGGCGGCGAGCCGCCAACGGCGCGAAACGCCCGCACAGGCGAGTTGACGCCGCCGGGGAAGAATTGCTCGGCGCGCTCGTGGAGCGCCTGTGAACGGGCGTGCTTTGGGGCGCGAATTTCTGCGCTCCGAATCTTGGCGCACATGGTGGCTTCAGTATAGAGGGCCAGTGGCGGCCCGGCAGGCGCGTTGAATCTCGCTGATTCGAGCATGGCAATTCGTGGAGTGTCTGCGAACTGACCGGAACCTGCGGTCGAACGCTACAGCGTCTTGCGCTTCTTTGCGTCAGCAGCCTTGGCAGCGAGGACAACGCCGGCGATTTCGAGGACAATGGCGATGCCGAAGATTACGCCATGGGAGAAGTCGTTCCAATCGGTGCCCGCATGGGGGACAGGCGGCGAAATCCGCGGCCAGCTGGTGCCGGCGGCAATAAGCGACAGGCCGGCAACAATGAACGCCATGGCGACAGGAATCATCTTCTCGGAAGAGTTTTCGAATTTGCGGAGAATCATGGTTGCAGCTTCCTTTTGCTGGGTTCCAGAGCGCCGATCGATTGCCGGGCCATGCGCGGAGAAAGTTTCAAATCCGGCCTGCTTCAAACCCCGTCTTCGCGGCAGCGTCGAGCGGCGCGGAGGCAGAACAAGTTGATCGTGATCGAAAGGCCGAGGAAGAATCCGCAAAAGGCATCGAGCCAATTGTGGTTAACCGGGAAGTACTCGCGGAAGATCCACGGCGTCAGGCCGAGCACAAGGGACACGTTGGCGAGCTGAAACAGGCGGCGGTGTTTCTGGTTGAGGCGGCGAGACAAGGCGTACATTGAAGATTCTCCTTTTTTTAGATTCAGTGGTTGAAGCGGCGCCGCGAAAGATAACCTCATTCGAGTTCCGGATCCTCGCGCGATTCGATTGCGCGTTTGGCGTAGATCCGGGCCAGTTGGAAGAGCACCAAAACGTCGATGGAAGTTCCCAGCCCCGCGCAGACACCGCGGCACAGATCGTCCGTTGCCGCCGTCAGATGGATCAGCGACAAGAGCGTTTGCGGCCAGCCAAAGGCGCAGGCCAGGTCAATCTGAGCAACCAGGAGCAGGGCCACGAGAAGCGGTAATGATTTTTTCGGATTGAAACTGTCAAGCGTGAACATTGGAGTTCCTCTCAACTGCGAATCTAGTTTTTGAAGCGATACCACAGCACGAGAGCGATCTTTGTCGCACCCATTGCATAGATCACCGAAATCAGATCCCATGGCACGCGATGCTCGATTAGCAGGCGATATTCGAGCAGGATAAAAAGGGTGAAGATTCCAATGATGGCTGCGGCGCTCGTCGAACGGCGCTGATGCTCACGAAATCGCTCGTCAGCGACGTGGTCGAGCATGAGGATGCGGCTGAGGATGGGATGGGTCATGATTGGCTCTCCAACTGGAAGATCTGGTCGGTGGAACAGGAGAAGATGCGTGCGAAGGTGAGCGCCAGCTCGAGCGAAGGCACGTAGCGGTTGCGCTCGATGGAGTTGATGCTCTGCCGGGAAACGCCTGCGACCTGGGCCAGCTGCTCCTGGGTCCAGCCGAGAGCGATGCGAAGCTCCTTGACGCGGTTTGTGATGGTCTGTGGCACGTTCTCGGCTGTCCGCTCCATGTAAAGCTGACTTTCCAAACCAGAGTAGCCCGGATCGGTTTCGATGTCAAGCCGACTTTCCATTTTTCCCTGCGAATACATTTAATCCCGCCAGATACAGGGCAAACGGCTAATGCGCAAGCCGGTTTAGCCGCCCGAGGAGTGGTAGAGTGATTGCACTCTCCGCTGAGGTATCAGGTAGAGCGTTGAAATGCCCGAAAGGGTGATTCCATTCAACGAGGTCCGTATGACTCACACGATAACCGGGCTGGCCCTGCTTGTTGCGGCATGGTTCAAAGCCAAACACCTGAAAGTGTCCGTCAAAATCAAGGTTGGCTGTCACTAAACCCGCGGCCCCGGTCCTAGACCGGGACGCGGTCTGTCCACTATTCGGAACTCTGGAGGACTCATGCAATTCGCGGGGAAAAAAGGAATTGCGCTTTTCGTTCTATTAGTTTCGGGAGCGGTTGCAATCGGGTTCGGATCCGGCCTGATAGTTGGGCGTCAGTTTCCAGTGCATCGTTTTGAGAGATTCGGTGAGACCGTGTATTTGTTAGACCCAGCCACCGGGAAAGTATGCAACCCCTTCAAAGACCCAAATGCTTCCACAAACTTAATCGACCAGGGTCTAGCTGGCAATCAAGACCCCTTCGCACCATACGGCGGACATGCCGTTGATGCGAACGGCTTTCCGATCGCTAAGCCCGCTTCAAACTATCCTCCTGCTTGCGGGAAATGAAAGGGAGCGAAACAATGGCTGACAAACCCGACGAGAAGACCCTCTTGCTGTTAATGATGATTGCAGAATTAACGGGACAGAAAAGCGATGCCCAACACATCAGCACCTTATACGAAAGGAAGGCTAAACAGCTTCGGGAGAAGCCTCCCGACTGAATTTCCAGTCCCCGTACTCACTAGTGCTCGCCGCGGACTCAGCCCACGACAGCATCACGTGCAAAGTACCGACCCACTCATGCGGAGCCGGGGCGCGGTGGCGTTCGGCCTGTTGATTTGTGGGAAATGGCCTCGATGATTGCTGCTAGAATTCTGCTTTCCGGCTCATCTCGGCCAAATGAATCCGCCGAATAAATTCACTGACAAGAAAGCCCGCGCCGTGGCTCAAGACATCGCACCCAAATCCGTAACCTACGCCGACGCAGGCGTGGACCTGCGCACCGGTGAACGCGCCAAAGAACGCATCAAGTACCTGGCGCAAAAGACCTTTAACCGCAACGCACTGGGTGGGATCGGCAGCTTTGGCGCGCTTTACCGGCTGGACATGCAGCGGTGGAAGAACCCGATCCTGGTGAGCTCGGCCGACGGAGTGGGGACCAAGCTGAAGGTGGCCTTTCAACTGGGGCTGCACCAAACCGTGGGTGCCGATCTGGTCAACCATTGCGTCAACGACATCGCCGTACAAGGGGCAACACCACTTTTCTTCCTGGATTACCTGGCGACGGGAAAGCTGGACGAGGACATCGTGGAGAGCGTGGTGAGCGGGCTGGCCGATGCCTGCAAGGCGAATGGGTGCGTGCTGATTGGCGGCGAAACGGCGCAGATGCCCGGATTCTATGCCGACGGCGAGTATGACCTGGCGGGTTTCATCGTGGGCGCGGTGGACCGCGACAAGATGGTGACGGGCGCGGGTATTAAAGCGGGCGACGTGCTCATCGGCCTGCCATCGACCGGCCTGCACACCAACGGCTACTCGCTGGCGCGCAAGTTGCTGTTCGAAGTGGCCGGATACAAGGCCACGCAATACGTCACGGCGATCAAGGAGAAAGCCGGCGCTGCTCTGTTGCGCACCCACCGCAGCTACCTGCATGTGATCCAGAAGCTGGTGTCAGGCGGGCTCACCACGGGCATGGCGCACATCACCGGCGGCGGCATCACAGAGAACCTGCCGCGCATTCTGCCCAAAGGAGTGACGGCCCAGGTGGAGATCGGATCGTGGCCGGTGCTGCCCATCTTCGAGCACCTGCGGGAGCTCGGAAACATTCCGCAGGAAGAGATGATGCGCACGTTCAACATGGGCATCGGGCTCATTGCGGTGATTCCGGCGGCGAAATTTGCGCGCGCCAAAAACCTGCTCGAGCGGTCGGAAGAGAAGTTCTACGTGATTGGCCGCGTGGTAAAGGGCGAGCGCCGGGTACAGTACACGTGAGCCCGGACAGCGCGGAACCGGAAGCCTCAAGCCGCGATAGCAAGGTGAAAGGGGCCGAAGGCCGCCCGCCCGTCCGGCTAGGACTTCTCCTCTCCGGTCGTGGCTCCAATTTTCTCGCCATTGCCGAGTCGATTCGCGCGGGACGGCTCAAGGGCGCGGAGATCGCTGTGGTGATCTCGAATGTGGCCGATGCCGCCGGATTGGCCAAAGCGCGGGAGATGGGCCTGCACACAAAAGTCCTCGTCTCCAGCGGCCGCAAGCGCGAAGACCATGACGCCGATGTGATTGCGTGCCTGCGCGCGCACGGCGTGGATTTGGTTTGCCTCGCCGGTTACATGCGGCTGTTGTCGCCGCAATTTGTCGCCGCGTTTCCCCATCGCATTCTCAACATTCATCCTTCGCTGCTGCCGGCGTTTCCGGGACTTGAGGCGCAGGAGCAGGCGTTCAACTACGGCGTCAAGGTCACGGGCTGCACCGTGCATTTTGTCGATGAGGAGCTCGATCACGGCGCGATCGTGGTGCAGCGCGCGGTTCCGGTCCTCGAGACGGACGATGCGCACTCGCTCGCGCAGCGAATCCTGAAGGAAGAGCACCTGGCTTACATCGAAGCAATTGCGCGCGTGGTAAGCGGGGAGTACGAGGTGCGCGGGCGGAGGTACGTAAAAGCCGCCACCTAGCCGAGGTTTTTGCGGGCACGCCGCGAAGTGTCAAGCCCTGGACCGATCCTCATTCGCCGCAAACAATTGAATACATAGGGTAAAAATTGCTCGCCAGGTTTGCCGATCAATTCTGTCGTTTTGCTAACCTGAATGGGTAATCGCAGAAAGTGTTCGGCCTTGGTCGGGAAGGCAGAGAGCCGGGATCGGGAATGAGAGTGATTTTATACACTCTCAAAAGCGATTTCAGACTCTAACTATCTTTAGAATCAACATAAACGCCTCAAAAACTGCCTCGTTTTTTTGCGATTTTTTGCGATTTTTGTGCGCAAAACGGCCCTTTTCCAAGCGAAACTGCCCCCAAAACCTCAAGACTCGGTCTCCGGCCGTCTGACCTCCTTTCTCTACATTCCCTGCTCCCAGCTCACCGTCCAGCGTCCACCGTCCACCGTTTTCCGCCGACCCCAAAAGCTTGTCAAGGGGGTCAGCGCCCATATTTGTTGTAAGCCCATTATTTTTCAGCCAGTCACAGCTTCGCGAAGTTTGCCGGTAATTTGCCCTGAAAAGCCTAACCTTAAAAACAATCAGACAAAGTACGGAAATACCGAGCCGGGCGAATGGGTACGCCCTCCCCGACGCGGTTCTCTAGGCCCGTGCGCCTGCTCTCAGTTGAGAAGCGCGTCGGCGGGGCTGCTGAGGAATCGTGTCAACGGAAGGCGCCGGGGCGCGGAACCGTTCTTGTCTTGACGGAGCAGCTCTCCGCTCGATGCCAGACCGGAACCACGGCAACATCGAGACTTTGAGAGCGTTCTGAGGCCATGCGCATGGCCGGTGGGCGATCGGATCTGGATCGAGCCGGCCATGCGCAGGAAAAAACTGAGGCGCAGGTTTACCGATTCAATGTAATCCCGCACGCCGCACCAAATGTTGCGGCACGGAGGAGTGTGAACAATGAACTTCAAAAATATCTGGAATCATCCGAAGACGTCGGCGGCGGGGCTGCTCATTGCGGTCGCGAGCGTTGCCGGAGTGTTGTCGCAGCAGGGCGTTTCGCTGGGCAAAGTGGGAACCGGAACCGTCGTGTCGCTGGCAAGCGCGCTGGCTACGGCGCTTCTGGGACTGATGGCGAAGGATCCAGGCAGTGCGGCAGGCCAATCCGCCGCGACGGGCGGGTCAGCCAGCCAGCAGGCGAAGCTGGGCGCGTGGATGCTGATCGCGTTGCTCATTCCGCTGCCGTGGATGCAGGGCTGCACGGCCGCCGGCGTGGCCGAGAACATTGTGAACTGGACGCCGGCCCTGCAAAGCGCCGTGGCCACAGTGGACTCGACCGCCGCGCTTCTGGCGCCGGCCGACGCGCCGATCTTCACCGCGGCAACAATCGGCTTCGACGCGGCAACCAATTTGCTCGTGGCGCAGGCGAAGGCATACCTGGCCAATCCTTCAGCAAGCGTGCTGGCGCAACTGCAGAACCAGATCGTGACGTTGCAGCAGCAGGTGAATACAGGGCTGTTGCAGGCAGCGAGGATTGTGGATCAAAAGAGCCAGCAACATGCGTTGGCGGCCATTCAGGGAGTGGGCACGATTGTGGTCGCGATTCTCTCGCTGGTGCAATCGATCTCAAGCAAGGCGCAGGTTGCACGAATGACGGCTCAATCCGGCGTCAAACTTGCGGCAGTGGAATCGTATTTGAACGAAAGCCGCGCGGCAGAGATTGTGGCCGTGCACTATGGCGAGCCGGTTGAAACGGCGCGCGTGCAGGTCGCGCAGGCAGAGCAAGCGGAGATGAGCGCCGGGTTTTGAAGGGAGCGATTAGTTGAAACGGGCCGCTCACCAACGTGAGCGGCCCGCGAAATCACCAGAGCGTGTTTCAAGAAATTGCCTTGTAAAAAGAGCACGGCTTTAGCCGGGCTGAAAAGGCAGCAAGAATATAGGGTTTCAACCCCTGAGGGATAACAAGCGAATTCTATACAACGTTTTTGAAACACGCTTTAGCTCTCAGTTGTTCGTTGTCAGTCAGCCATTCGTAATGGGTCGTGCGATCCCAGGTCCCAAAATCTGGACCTGGGGCACCCGGCGAAGGGGTAAGACACGAAGATTCTGGCGAGCCCCTGCTGTACGATTCGCATATGCGCTTATCCCTTAACGTGAATGATCGCGAACCAGTCCGAGCGTCGCTTCAGGCGACGGGCTATCTAAGTGCCCACCTAAACCTGACAAAGGAGCCGGACAAAGATGGTTTTAGCAGCCGGGTTTGGGTTGACGCGATCGACGTGTCCGAAGAACCAAACACGGTCAGTTCGACTTGGGAAATTGGACCAGTCACGGTCGGGGATAGAGTTGAGATCCTCGTCCTTCCCGACGGCGATTCTGATCCGCCTGGGAAGGTTAGGAGAAGCTCGGAGTCGCCTAAGAACCTATTCTCCAGTGTAGAGGAGGCTCGATTCCTGCTGTCCGCTGTACAAGCCTGCGACGCCGAACTTATGGGTGTCCTGGACCGGGCCCGGAACAGCGAACCCGCAGAAGAGATGGAAAAGGTTGCGAGAGCAGTGTTTGCGATCGTGTACGAGTTGGATCGCCATCTAATAACGCCGACGCTCCGCCGCCATCCGGAATTGTTGGTTGAAGCGAAGGAGAAGAAGCTGGCTTAACAAACGGGCCCGCCTCCCTTGGAGGCTCCAACTATGTGTTCGTATCCCGCGCTTCACCCAAAATTAGTTTGAGAGTCATCTGTTTTTTGCCGCGCACGATGGTCACGCTGACGGTGTCGCCGGCCTGGTGCTTGTCCATGATGGCGCTGATGTCCTCGGGATCGCTGATCTCGTGGCCGTCGATGGCGACGATGAGATCGCCGCCGAGCACAATGGGCGTGTTGCCCACGTAAGCCTGCTCATTGCCGCCGCGCAGGCCGGCGCGCTCGGCCGCTCCACCGGGAACGACGCGCTGGATGAGGACGCCGGAGTCTGCCGCGAGTCCCATCTGCGAGGCGAGGTCAGGACCGATCGCGTACGACACGATGCCCAGCGAAGGCCTCTTGACGCGGCCGTAGCGGATGAGGTCGGCGAGCACGGCCTTGGCGGTGTTGATGGGAATGGCAAAGCCGATGCCGGAGCTCTGATCCGCTCCGTTCGAGGCGATCATCGTGTTGATGCCGATGACTTCGCCGGAGGAGTTGAGCAGCGGGCCGCCGGAGTTGCCGGGATTGATGGCTGCGTCGGTCTGGATGGCGTCTTCGATGGGCGCGCCATCCTGGTTTCGAATCGACCGGATCGAGCTGATGATGCCGCGAGTCATGGTCCCGCTGAGCCCGAAGGGATTGCCGATGGCATAGACCTTCTGGCCGACGTTGAGCTGCGAGGAGTCAGCAAGGGTAACGGCTTGAAGGTCGGGCGCATCGATCTGCAGCAGCGCAAGGTCGTGAACCTTGTCCGTGCCTACCACGCGCGCCGGATAGCGGCGCTTGTTTGAGAGCATGACCTCGATGCCTCGATTGGCGCCATCGACTACGTGAAAGTTGGTGAGAATGTGGCCGGACTTATCGAGAATGAAGCCTGAGCCCTGGCCTTGCTGGGGCACCGTTCCGTAAAAAAAGTCGAAGACCAGGGTGGTGGAAGTGATGTTGACCACCGAGGGCAGAACCTTCTTATAGATGGCGATGTTGTTCTGTTCTTCGGCGTCGTATGCGGGCGCAGCGTGAGCTTCGGTGAGCTCGAGCGGCGAGTTGGAGCCGTCGGGCCCGATGAGCGTAGAGTGGCTCCAGGGAAAACCGGGCTGGAAATGGGTCGTGATGAACCAGAATCCGCCCAACAAAAGCAAAATAATGATGAGAATTCGGGTCAGTCTCATAGTTGGTCGACCTGAAAGACCCTCCTGATTTGGATACGAAAGCGGGCAGGCACAGTTCCTCGGAACAGCCCACGCGCCTCTCTTATTGTAGAGACAACTTCTGCCCGGGTTTGTTGCTCTCGGCCTGAAGGCGCGGCCACAAGGCTTCTACCTGGGCGCGGAGGGCGGCGATATCGCCCGAATTATCAAGGACATAATCGGCCTTGGCTACTTTCTCGGCGTCGCGAACCTGGTGGGAAAGGCGAGTGCGGGCATCGGCCTCGACGGCATTTCGGGACGTGGCATTCGGGGCGACGCGCGCAGCGTACCGGGCGATTTTGAGATCGTTGGGCGCGGTAACCACGATGATGCGATCGATGCGTCGGCGCCAATCGGCCAGAACACTTTCCATTTCGCCGCGAGCGATGGCGTCGCGGACGACTTCAAAAATGAGCGCTGATTCGAGGACGGCGACAGCGACGGGATCGCGAGCGAAGACCTCTTCCATCCAGCGGCGCTGCGCTTCAATCACCGGAGGATGGACAATGGCATTCAGTTCCTGTAGGCGTCCTTGGCGAAAGGCGAGGTCGGCGAGTCGGGCGCGGTCGAGATGGCCGTCGGGATTCACGACTTCGCGGCCGAAGTGAGCGACGATCTGGTCATAGACGTCGTGGCCGGGCTCCATGAGCTCGCGGCCCAGGGCATCGGCTTCGACCACCTGGGCGCCGAGTTCGCGGAGCATCGCGGCGACGGTGCTTTTGCCGCTGCCCAGACCACCGGTGAGGCCGACACGCAGCATGGGTTAGAGTCCCCGCCGCATTTTGGCGGCGCGCACGGTGTTGGACATCAACATCGCAATCGTAAGCAGACCGACGCCGCCGGGCACGGGCGTATAGGCGCCCGAGAGCTCGAAGGCCCTGGGATCGATGTCGCCGACAACGACGGAGCCGCGCTTGGCAAAAGCGGCTTCGCGCTTGGCGTTGCCCCTGAAGAAGCGATCAAATTCCTCGCGCGTCGTAAGCCGGTTGATGCCGACATCGACGAGCGTGACGCCGGGCGTCACCATTTCCGGAGTGATGAAGCCGGGACGTCCGATGGCGGCAACAAGAATGTCGGCCTGCCGCGTGATCGCGGGTAGGTCGCGGGTCTTCGAGTGGCAAATCGTAATGGTTGCGTTCTGATGGAGCAGAAGCATGGCGACGGGCTTCCCGACAATGTCGCTGCGGCCGACGACGACGGCGTGTTGGCCGGCGATCGGAATATCGCTGCGCTTAAGAATCTCAATGACGCCGGCGGGCGTGCAGGGCGCGAGCGCCGGACGACCGGCAAGCAGGCGACCCGCGTTCACGGGATGAAAGCCGTCAACATCCTTCGCCGGATCGACGGCGTCGAGGAGGGCCTTGGCGTCGACTTGCGGAGGAAGGGGTAACTGAATAAGGATGCCGTCGATGTCGTCACGCGCGTTGAGTTGAGCGACCAGCGAGAGCATCTCCTCTGTCGTAACGGTATCGGGCGGGGTAATGAGATCGCTGTATAGGCCTAGCTCGGCGCAGGCCTGCACCTTGCTGCGAACGTAGATCTCCGACGCCGGCACGTGACCAACGAGCACTGCCGCAAGGCCCGGTTTGATGCCGCGAGCGGCGAGCGCGCGGACCTCTTCGGCCACTTCCTGCTTGATGGCTGCTGCAATGGCCGCGCCGTCGAGAATCTTTGCCATTTTCTGCTCCAAAGTTCATGGTATCGCTTCAGTTCGGGCCTGCACCGCATGCCGGGCGGGAGCGTTCGCCGCCGTTCAGTAGCGAAGCGGTCTTCTGTGATCGATCCCTCGTCGTACACGGCGTCACATCGACTTGTGAGCAGGCTCACATACAGCCTTCCATTGCATGCCTAACGTCGGAGCTGTCGGAAGTGTGCCAGATCACACGACGGATCACATCCACCTTCCGGCAGTTGCTGTACGGAGAGAGTGCCTGATGAGCGGTCTGAAGGATGCAGCACATCTTTTCCGGTTCGCGGGGCTTTTCATTCTCGCATTTCTGGTGTTTCTGGTGGTGCGCTCGTACGTGGTGCCTAAGAGTTTCGGGGAGTATGGGCATTATCGCGGAGCGGCGATCGGCGAGATTGCGGCGCGCCCGGTAAAGTTTGCGGGGCACCAGACTTGCGAGACCTGCCACACGGATATTGCCGACACCAAGACGAAAGGCGCGCACGCACACGTGAATTGCGAGGCTTGCCATGGAGCGCTTGCGGCGCACGCTGACGATCCCATGACAGTGACGCCGGTTAAGCCCGACACGGCGGTGTTGTGCGCGCGCTGTCATACAGCCAGCGCCGCCAAGCCGGCGAGCTTTCCTCAGGTCGATCCAGCGGATCATTCGGGCGGCGTTCCCTGCGAGACCTGCCACAACCCCCACAGCCCGATTATTGGTTCCGACACCAGCGCGAGCGCGGCAAAGGGAGGCGCGAAATGAACATCAGCCGGCGTCATCTGCTGATCCTTTTGCCGGCGGCGGCCGTGGCGTGGAAACACGTGCTGGCCGGAACACCTGGAGACTCGCCCAACTACCAGATGAGCGAGCATTGGTGGGGCATGCTGATCGATATTCCCAAGTGCATCGGCTGCGGCAACTGCGTGCGTGCCTGCCAGGCGGAGAACGATGTACCCGATGGATTCTTCCGCACGTGGGTAGAGCGTTACCACCGCACGGACTGGCATCTTGAGAATCCCGAGGTCATCTCGCCCGACGGTGGGAAAGAGGGTTTTCCGGTAGTTGCGGCGGGAGAAGAAGGTAAGTTTTTCTTCGTGCCCAAAATGTGCAATCACTGCGCGGATTCACCCTGCACGCAGGTGTGCCCCGTAGGCGCGACGTTTGTCACCCCGGATGGAGTGGTTCTGATCGATCAGAAGTACTGTTTAGGCTGCGCATACTGTGTGCAGGCTTGCCCATACGGATGCCGTTACATTCATCCCACGAAGAAGGTCGCGGACAAGTGCACGCTGTGCTACCACCGGATTACCAAGGGGCTGACAACGGCTTGCTGCGAGGCGTGTCCGACGGGAGCGCGGCAGTTGGTCGACCTGAAGAATCCCAATGATCCTATTCACGAGTTTCTGAAGACGCACACGGTACAGGTGTTGAAACCGCAGATGGCTACCGGTGCAAAGGCCTTTTATAACGGGCTGGATGGTTCGGTGAGATAAAGCAGGGACCAAAAGGACAAAGGATCAGGACGCGGGAGCTAATTCGATGAGCGGTGTTGAAGGCTACATTTATCCCAACGAAGTGACGCTGTATTGGAGCGTGCTGATCGTGCTGTACCCCTTCATCACGGGTCTGGTGGCAGGTGCGTTCATTCTGGCGTCGCTGGAACGCGTGTTTCGCGTGGAGGCAGTGAAGCCGACGTACCGGCTGGCACTTTTGACGGCCCTGGCATTCCTGCTGGACGCGCCGTTGCCGCTGCAGTTGCACCTCGGCCATCCGGAACGCTCGCCGGAGATGTACTTCACACCGCACAGCACATCGGCAATGGCGATGTTCGGATACGTGTACTTGTGGTACCTGATGGCGGTGCTGGTGTTCGAAATCTGGCTCGACTACCGGCGTGACATTGTGCTGATGTCGCAACAGTCCAAAGGTGTGATGCGCCTCATCTACAAGGTCATGACACTGGGCTCGAGCAACATTAGCCAGCGCGCACTGCATATTGACGATAAAGTCGGATGGCTTGTGACGCTTGTCGGCATTCCCTCGGCATTCCTGCTGCACGGCTACGTGGGATTCATCTTCGGCTCCATCAAGGCCAATCCCTGGTGGTCGTCGCCGCTGATGCCGGTGGTGTTCATCTTTTCCGCCATGGTGTCGGGGATCGCCGCGGTAATGCTGCTTTACATGGCGACGACAAAGCTGCGCGGGCAGAAGATCGACATGAGATGCGTGGACGCAATCGCGATGTACATGTTCTACATCTTCATCATCGACTTCAGTTTGGAAATGCTGGACCTGGTGCACCGCATCTACGAGGCAGACGAATCGTTTCGCAGCCTGAATTTTATGGTGCACACGCGGCTCTTTTTTTCACAGATCGTGCTGCAGATTATTTTGGGTACCCTGGTGCCGCTGGTTTTGCTCTTCATCACGCAGGTGGTAAAGGTGCCGGAGGTTGCGCGCAAGCGCATTTTCGTGCTTTCCGGTTGCCTGATTTTGATCAGCGTTTTTGCCATGCGCTGGAACGTGGTCATCGGCGGCCAACTATTCTCAAAGAGTTTTCTCGGGTATACGACCTACAAGATGGAACTCGTGACGCGCGAAGGTCTGTTGGCAGCCGTCGGGCTGACCATTCTGCCGCTGCTCTTTCTTTGGGCACTGGTGAAGCTGCTGCCTCCGTGGCCGGACAAGAGCCTGCACGAAGCCGCGACGGGCGATTGAAGACGGTATCGCCAGAGAAAGATCGGGGGAGCAATGCACGATCTTCCCGACGAAATCGAGCGGCTTGAAAAACGCATGGAGGTGCTGGAGCTGCGCGTACACGCGCTGGAGCACCCGCTCGAAGCGCGCTGGCCGCTTCCCTCGCCGAAACCGGAGACTGAGTCCGTTCCTCTCACCGCGACGGCGGCACCCCTCACGCCGGCAGGAAGCATATTTTCCGTGCTAGGCAGGGCGATGCTTGGCGTCGCGGGCGCCTATGTGCTGCGCGCGGTTGAGGAGTCCAGCTCGCTTCCGCGGCTGGCCGTGGCTGCCGCTGGCATCGCTTACGCCTTCGCGTGGCTGGTGTGGGCGGCGCGGACGCGCAGCGGGTTGCGCTTCACCGGCGCCATCTACGCCGGAACTTCGGCACTCATCCTGGCTCCGATGGTCTGGGAGCTGACCTTGCGCTTCCAGGTAATTTCACCAGCGATGGCCGCCTGCGTTGTTTGCAGCTTTGCATTTGTCTCTGTTGGCCTGGCGTGGGGGCGAGATCTAAAACCGATTTTGCGAGCCGGCTTCTTGGCGGCAGCCGGGCTGGCGCTGGCACTGGCCGTTGCCTCACACACGCTGTTGCCCTTCGAGGTCGCGCTGCTGGTACTCGTGGCGGTCTGCGAGTTTGTTCCGGGAATGGAGAGCGTGCCGGAGGTTCGCGCGCTGGTGGCGCTGGCTGCCGATGCGGCGATCTGGATCCTGATTTATGTCTACTTTGCACAGCAATCCGCGGGTGAAGAATATCCCTTGTTGGGAAGAACCGCACTGCTTGCACCCGGCGTGGCGATTTTTGTGTTGTTTGCGTCGAGTGTAAGCTGGCAAACGCTTGCATGCAGACGACGAGTCACTGTCTTTGCGACACTTCAGACGACCATTGCATTTCTGCTGGCTGCTGTGAGCGTGGCGGACTTCGGGCCACCAGGCAGCGTCGTGATGATCGGAGCGGTTTGCCTGGCCTTGGCCGCAGCCGTCTATGCGGCGGTCTTCACGGTCTTTGAGCGTGCAAAGGAACCGCGCAACGCCGCGGTCTTTTCTGCGTGGGGTGCGGCGTTGCTTCTAGCCGGGAGCTTTTTGTGCCTCCCCCCGCTAGCCACCATTGCGCTACTGGGCGCGGCTGCGATCGCGTCGACGCTTGCGGGAAGCCGAAGCAACCGACTGGCCTTCGAACTCTACGGGATTGTGTTCCTACTGGCTGGAGCCGCGGAATCAGGATTGATGAGCTTTCTTGCCAGCGCATTAGTTGGGATGCCGCAAGGTGCACCGCCAGCTGGCGTTTGGCTGATCGCGTGCTCCGCGATTCTCTGCTATGCGACCGCGCAGCCGCACGAGAGCGAGTCCTGGATGCCGCAAACACTTCATCTTGGCGTTGCCGCTTTGGCGGCTGCCACCGTGGCTGCACTGCTCGTGGAAGCGCTCACGGGCCTGGCCACGTTCCACATCCAGCCCGGCGCACATCATCTGGCCTTCATCCGCACCCTGACGTTGTGCTCGATGGCGCTCGGTCTGGTGTCTAGCGGAGCGCATTGGCGGCGGGCGGAGTTGACGCGGCTCGGGTACGCGGCAATGGCCCTTGTCGCAGTCAAGCTCGTGACCGAAGACTTGCGTCACGGCCACCTGGCCTACATTGCCGCGTCAATCTTTCTCGTGGCTCTCACACTGATTGCCGCGCCGCGCGTGGGGCGAGTCAGGCAGGCAGCGCTCGGAAAGTGATAAACGCGGCTTGAATGCTATCCCTGCGTCCACCGCAGCGCTCTGCGGCGGACGCTGAGAGTATGGGCCCGAAGCGAGTCAGCGGACGATTTCGGGGTTGAAGACGTCGGGGCGGTGGATAGGCGGCTGGTTGGTCGGATACGGCTTTACGTTGCGGCTCTCCGCGCTGCGGAGCTTCATCTTGCTCAGGTGCACGTCGTAGCCGGTGCCGGGGAGCAGGGATTCGAGCACAAAAGTCTCCGTGCCACTGCTCTTGAGCTCGCGATAGCGGTAAATGCCGACTTCCCCTTCGCTGTTCTCCGTGCCGCCCAAAGGCGCATCAAGAAAATGCTGCGCGTCGGCTATGGTCGGTTTTGGATGATCGTCGCCTTCCGTCAGGCTTTCCGCCGCATAGGAACGGACTAGCTTGGTCCAGTAACGGGAAAGCAGATCGGCGTTGGCAAAGAGGTCGGCCCAGATAATTTCGCCGCGAACGGCCACCACCACGCCGACGGCATGCTCTTCGCGCAATTGTGCGAGCACTTGTTCACGGGCGTTTATCACGGGTGCAGCAGCCTCATCGACTTTCTCGCTCACGCCCGAATCCTGCATGGCCTTGGCATAGCTGCTTGTGCCTAGAGAGCGGTGATACGAGCCTTCGGGTGCCGATCCACCGGAGCTGACCGGCGGCGCGGCAGCCACCTCCATTTGCGAGATCGCGCCGTTCACCGAGTTCCACACCTGCTGCTGGTCCTGATCGACCATGGCACGCTCGCGTACCCCGGGCTGGACCATGAAGCTCTTCGAAGCCGACTTGCCGGCGGCGCCGAATGTGGCCGAACTCTCGGTCCAGCGGCCCGGTTCGATGCAGAAAACCCCAAGATCGATGGGATCGGCTTCAGCGGGAACAATGCGATCCTTGGCGACGATGCGGTCCTGTTTGCCGCCGGTGACGATCTCGCCCGCAAGTAGCAGCAGCGGACGTTTGGAGTGGTTGATGAGAACCAGCGTGTTCACCTCGTCGCCGCGATCGACGTAGTCTTGAGTCGGTTGATTCGTGGATCCGCGTGGCCGCACCAGCCCTTGGGCGCGGCCGGCTTCGGTGACTTCGACGTCTCCGCTCTTCAGGCCTTCGTCGAGGGTGATGAACGGGGTCTCTCCCGTCGATTTCTCGTCGGCGCGTACAACCGGAAACAACAGAAGATTGCCGCTCTCGATGGGAGCGAGCACCCGGTAGGGACCACCTTCGCCCTGTGAAGGCCCGCCGGCTGCCTTCACGTCGTTCCAACGCAAAACTGCGGTGAGCCCGATGAGCAACGCCGCTACCCCAAATCTACCCCAATTCTTCATAGGTCTCCTCCGCCGGCTTGAGGTTCGCCTCGCCGGCCTTCAATGGGAGAACGCCGGGCGGGCGGAACCTTGCAGGTTTTTTTGCGGGCTCAGGCTGGCGGTGGACATTCTGCTCGGAGGCCAAAGAGCGGAACAAAACGTCCAAATAATCAGACGAATCGTGAGGCAGCAGAAATGGCGCCAGTGGAGTCCGTGGCCAGCGTGGCAGAAGCGGAACTCCCTGCAATGCAGGGGGCGATAGATGGCCGCCTGCTCAACGAGCTTTGGCGAGCGAGCGATGCGGCGGCCTGGGGCCTGGAGCGCAAAGACTTCGATCGCATCCTGCTTGAGGCCGGAACGGCGCGGAACTTTGGCCTGGCGGAAGACGCCGCACCGACACAGCGAGAGCAGGCAGCCTTCTTTCGCGGGCTATGCCTCGGTGACCTGGTGCTCGCGCGCGCCTGTGCGGCGGGCAACGAGCGCGCGTGGGAGCACTTCATCGCTCAACACCGCCAGCCGCTGATTCGTGCGGCCATTGCCATCACAGGCAACGAGACCCTGGGCCGTGATCTGGCCGATCAGCTCTACGCTGAGCTCTACGGACTGAATACACGCGAGGGCGAGCGGCGATGCCCGCTGCTTTCGTATCGCGGGCGTGGATCGTTGATGGGCTGGCTGCGGACCACGCTGGCCCAGCGGCATGTGGATCACCATCGCCACAGCCGGCGCCTGAAGCCTCTCGACGACACGCTGGAAGGGATCGATCCGCCAGCGGTCGAGATTGCGCCAGAGACGCCCGCCACAGAGCTTTCGCAGTTGGAGCGGGCCATTGAAGACGCTCTCCGCGGCTGCGGTGCGGAGGAACGGTATCTTCTAGCGGCTTATTATCTTGACGAGCAGACGCTGTTGCAGATTGCGCGCGTGCTGGGGGTGCACGAGGCTACCGTGAGCCGCAAGCTCAAGCGCACAACCGAGGACACACGGAAGCAAGTGCTGAAGAATCTGCGGCACTATGGACTGAGTAGGCGCGCGGTGGAAGAGACGCTGGGCGCAGATCCGCGCGATTTGGATATGAATCTGAAAAAACTTCTGCAAAATTCGCAGACGGATGCGTTCAAAGAACAGGCTGCTCCATGAGTGCAAGGATCCAACACGAGTTTCATCCCGACGCGGACATGCTGAGTGCGTTTGCCGAGCACGCGCTGGGCGAACGGGAGCGCGGCGAAGTGCTCGAACATCTGGCTGTGTGCGGCCGCTGCCGGCAGGTGGTAGCGTTGGCGCGCGAGGCCGCGGGTGCAGCGGCTGCGACACGGCGACACGCGCCTGCCCGGCTGCGAATTTGGTTCAGAAACTGGGGGCTTGCCTTGATTCCCGCGGCAGCGATCACGGCGGCGGCTGTGATTGCGATCTATGTGTACGACCGGGATATGGAGCGGAACGCGGAAGTGGCCCAAGTTGAGCAGCAGCAAGCGACCGAGAAAGCGCCGATGCCTCCGCAGGCCACTCCGCAGCCGCAAGCGCAGGCTGCGTCGCCGGTCGCGGTCGGCCCCACCGCGAAAACTGCGCCAATCAAGCGGCCGAGCGCGGCGCCGCGCGAGGCTGTCGCAGAGCCGGACGAGACGGCTTCCGCACCGGCGCCCGAAGCCGCAAATGTGCCGCTCTCCTCGCGCGAAGAACCGGCGGCGTCCCCCGCCGCCGAGGCCCAGGCACCGTTTGTCCGAACCCAGGGAATGATAGGTGGGGCGCCCGCACCGTCAGGGACATCGGCGGATGAAAAGACAGAATCCGACGTTGCGATGTACGACGAGGAGCGGAAGAAAGAGGCCGAGGCGGAGATGGAGGCGAGGGACAAGCATTTGTTCGCCGCCAAAGCAACGACGCCGGCCGGCGAACACGGGCCTGGGAGCGGCACTGGCGAAAGCAGCGCACAGGTCGTCGTCACTGACCAGCAGCTTGAGACACAGCCTGCTCCCGCTTCCAGCGACGGGGCCCTCATGAGGCTGAGAGCTGGCGCTTTTTCTGCCGCGCGGGCTGTGAATCCGGTTCATCTTCCCAGCGGGCTCCCTGCGATCTCGATTACGCGTGCGGGTCCGCGGATGCTCGCCATCGACAAGTCGGGCGCGCTGTTTCTTAGCGAGGACTCCGGAGGGACGTGGGATGAAGTGAAGCGGCAATGGACTGGGCATGCCGCGGTCGTCCGCAGGAGAGGGGAGGAGGAGAAAAACCGGGAAGCGGCTGCCTCTGACATTTCCGAAGCTTCGGAAGGCTCCAGCTCCGTTGCTGTACCCCATCCTGATCCAGTCTTTGAACTCATTAATGACCACGGCCAGGTGTGGGTGAGCATGGAAGGAAAAGTCTGGATTACCAGATGAGTCCGGCAACGCATTTCGAGCCCCTGCGATCGAATTCCCCTGTTGAAAACACTCCATTCTGCCGAAAAGCCCTTATAAGGACATGCGTGACCGCGGCAGTGCGTCGGCAGCAATTGACGAATGCACAAGCCGCATCCCGGGTCTTGGGGAAAATCTGCGGAAAGAGGGCGCGCTAGTGGAGTTGAACCGTTTGGGCCAGCGAAGTGCGGAGGCAGCCACAGTACCCTGGGCGTACCTGCGCCTTCCTCCGTTTCCGCAGGTCGCGGTGAGGGTGCTGCAACTGGCTAACAACGAGAACGTGCAGCTGCACCAGCTGTGCGATCTGATCTCCACTGATCCGGCATTCGCCAGCGAAGTTCTCACGGTGTCAAACTCCCTGCTCTACGCTCCGCGTTATCCCTTGACGACGATTTTGCAGGCTGTGGCAGTGATGGGCGCAAATACGCTTCAGGGAATGTGCGTGACGGTGGGGGTAAGGTCGTATCTGGGCAAGGCGATGAGCTACCCGGCTATGCGCAACCTTTGGCGGCACAACCTGGCATGCGCCGTCATCGCGGGACGAATCGCCGAGTCAGGTTCGCTCGACAACGAAATCGCATACACCGCGGGAATCCTGCACGACATTGGGCGCATGGCGCTGGCGGTGATTCAACCCAAGGGTTACGCGGCACTCTTGGAGAAACATCACGGCGCTCCGGCCTCGATGCTGGAGGCGGAGCGTGAGTTGTTCGGCTGGGACCACTGCGAGATTGGACGGCAACTTATTGACGACTGGAAGCTGCCGGAAAGCTTCGAGGCCGTGGTTGCCGATCATCATTCGGAGCCGCGCACAGACGGCGCATGGGATCTGGGCGAAGTGGTCAAGGTCAGCTGCGCCATGGCTTCGGCATTGGGCTTTACCGCATCCTCGGGATGCGTGACAGCGAACTACGCCGGCCTGCTCGACGCGTTGCCTGCGCAGGAACGAGCGATGTTTCATCCTGACGAGAAGACGCTCCGCAGCGACGTAGCCAGGAGTATCCACTCGATCGAATCGGATTGAGCTTGACGTTTCATCTTGCAACGCTGCGGCGGCACGCATTAGGCCCGCGTCCCGGCGCGCTTCCTGTTGTCGTTCGCTCCGAACCTATGTCCGCATGAGTTTGCGCTGCAACTGCTCCAGGGTCTGGCCCTTGGTTTCTGGATAGAAGAGCGCGACCACAATAAACTGAACAACCGTAGCCGCGGCGAAGAATACGAACGGCGTAGCTGTGCTCATCATTGTCACCACAACGGGGAACATCAGGGCGATGATTGCGTCCATGAGCCAGTGGCTGGCGCTGCCCACGCCCTGGCCTTTGGAACGAACCGCTGTAGGAAAGACCTCACCGATATAAACCCAAATCACGGCGCCCTGCGAAACGCTAAAAAACGCAATGAAGGTGACCAGGAGCCAAAGCAAGTCGCCACGATGGGTTTGCGTGGCGAACACCCAAGCCACGCCGCCGAGGCAACTGGCACATCCTGCAGCGCCGATTAAGAGCAATGACTTACGCCCCAGCTTGTCGATCAGGGCCATGCCGACGATTGTGAACAGAAAGTTGGTTGTCCCGATGGCGATTGCCTGCTCATCGCTCGATATCTGGCTGAAACCCGCGGCGGCGAAGATATCGTTCAGGTAGTACAGAATTGCATTGATCCCTGCGAGTTGGTTGAATGCTCCGATGGTGATGGCGAGAAACAATGGATAGCGATACTTCCATTGAAAGACTCTCTCGTGAGCCGTCGCGTGTTCCTGCGCCAGCGCTGCCTGAATATCCGCCAGCTCCGCCTCCGGTTCGGGTTCGCCGATCGATTTCAAGACGGCCAGCGCCTCATCGATCCGATTCTTCGATACCGACCAGCGTGGGCTGCGCGGAATTCCGAAGAGCAACGCAAGGAAGACGGCTGCCGGCGCCACTGCGATGCCCACTTGAAATCGCCATTCTGCAGCCCCCAGATGCATGGTGCGAATCACGTAATTGGAAATGTAGGCCGCCATGACGCCAAACACGACGTTCAACTGGAAGACCGCCACGAGCCGGCCACGCAACTTGGCTGGGGCAATTTCGGCAATGTACACCGGACCGAGCACTGACGACGCGCCAATACCGAGCCCACCGATGAAGCGAAATGCCATGAAGGCCGGCCAGTTCCAAGCGAGCCCGCATCCGAGTGCCGAGGCGACGTAGAGCAGCGCAGTGATGCGCAGCGTCTCGCGACTGCCGAGTCTTTGTCCCACATGACCGGCGGCCAGCGCGCCAATCACCGTACCGACCAACCCGATGGCTACCGTGAATCCCTTTTCCTGCGGGTTTAATCCGTAAAGGCGAACCAGGGCGTCGATCGCGCCGGAGATGACGACCGTATCGAAACCGAAGAGCAGGCCGGCCAAGGCCCCGGAGAGTGTGGCGCGAAACAATTTGGGGTTGAGTTGCATTGTCCCTCGTGCATCGAGTTCCAAATCATGCTACAGAGTGGAGGCGAAGGCGGCAAACATCAGTTCGCAGACAGGGGTCGACTTCATTTTGGCCTGCTATTTCGGAACTCACCGCTCTAACAAACGTTTTAAGCGGATGACTTCAAATCGGCCTCTCCGCGAGGCATCACGGCGAGAACTCGGCATCGGTGCTTATCGGCAGCGCTCCATGCGAGGGGCATCTCGCTTTCCATGCACGCGCAGTCGCCGGTCTCGAGAACTTCGTGCATGCCGCCCGCATCCAGCCGAAGACGCCCTTCAAGCACATAGACGACCGCACCGGTTTCCTGAAAAGCGTTTATCGCGGCGCTAGCGCCGCCGGGCGGAAACTCAACTACTTGCGCGATAAGGCGAAATCCTTTGCCTTCGGCGTTCAATGGCGTCACTTTCATGGAGTCCATGCCGCGCCCGTCGCCCTGCAAGTGCGCCTTGCGCGTGATGGACAGCGTGTGGCGCGCGGGTTCCGAGAAAAAGTAGCTCATGCTTATCCCGTAGACGCGGGCAATGGTGGCAAGCGTGGGCAACGTAGGAATCATGCGATCGGTTTCAAGCTTGGAGAGCAGCGCGGTGGAAAGCCCTGTTTCGGCGGCCAGGCGGGAAAGCGTGAGCCGCTTACCAGTGCGCAGGGAACGCAGCTTGAGGCCGATGCAGTAGGGCTCCAGAGACCATTGGGCGTACGAAACAGTCTTGGACATCGAAGACTCCAGAATAATGTAATGGAAGTTGAAAACCAGTCTACGACAAGAGAGCTGGCAAATTATTGTATTGCGATCAACTACCCTGAGGACAGCAAAACGATGAATCGAGCTGTTCATAGCTTCCCAAAAGTAATTTTCGGTAAACTTCACTAGATTGGAGTTGACGCAATGTGGAATGGCGCGTATCTCATTTCGGCGGTCATGCTCATCCGTGCTGCCGGCAATGCCCAGGGTGCTGCACAAGAGCCGGTGTTGAATGGAATTGATGTGCTCGAGCAGGATCGCTTTGCCGCCTTGCACCAGTTGGCCCTGAAACATGGAGGCCACTTGCGGCTGGCGGTCATGACAAACCAGACAGGGGTTGATTTAAGGGGCCACCGAACAATCGATGTTTTGATGTCTGAAGCCGCGCACGCAGTTCCAGGACTCGTCGTCGTTAATCTGTTCAGCCCTGAGCATGGAATCAACGGCGCCTTGGATCAGGCGGTCGGAAATGACCGTGATCCGGCAACGGGCTTGCCTGTCATTAGCCTTTATGGCGACACAGAGGAACAACTGCGCCCTTCGAAGCAACAACTTGCGAATCTTGACGCAGTCATCATCGATTTACAAGACGCTGGCGTCCGCTTCTACACCTACCAAACGGTGATGGGATACTTTCTTGAAGCAGCGGCAGGTACGAACGTGGATGTGATTGTCCTAGACCGTCCGAATCCAATCAATGGGACCGATGTTCAAGGGCTGATGTCGTCTCCGGGGCGCGAGAACTACGTCAATTACACTTCGGAGCCGATTCGTCATGGCATGACGATGGGTGAATTAGCTACCTATTTCAAATCGAACGGACATCTGGACACTCAACTTACCGTGATTCGCATGCGTGGATGGAAACGCTCCGATTGGTACGATGCGACCGGACAATTGTGGATCAATCCATCGCCGAACCTGCGAAGTTTGAACCAAGCCACCCTTTACCCTGGCATCGGCTTGTTGGAACGTACCAACCTTAGCGTCGGCCGTGGCACCGATACGCCGTTTGAGTGGATCGGATCCCCGTGGATGGATGCAGGAAAGACGGC
Source organism: uncultured Occallatibacter sp. (assembly GCA_964468605.1). Classification (GTDB taxonomy): domain Bacteria; phylum Acidobacteriota; class Terriglobia; order Terriglobales; family Acidobacteriaceae; genus Telmatobacter. The sequence goes on from CAYYKV010000003.1 coordinate 32,918, forward strand.
CTCGTACTTGAATGCCCGCAAGATTCCCGGCGTCCGGTTCATTCCCGTGGAGTTCACGCCCGGAGGGGATTACCCCTTCCACGGTGAGTTGTGCCAGGGAGTCGAGTTTGTCGTCACAGACCGCGACGTGCTGGATGCCCCGGAACTTGGTCTCGAAGTGGCGGCGGCACTTTACAAGCTCTACCCGGATACGTTCCAACTCGGCGGCGTTGACCAACTCCTTCTGAATCAGCCTGCAATGGACGCACTTAAGGCTGGCGAGGATCCGCGTGCTGTTACAAGGCGTGGAGCGGAAGATTTGGAAAGATTCAAGCGAGATCGTGCGGCGGCGTTGCTCTACAAATGAGAAAAACGATAAGCTGTCTCCTTCGCAGAAGAAGGCCCGGATTGCAAAAGTCCGGGCCTTTTTGTTGAATCACCTTCGAGTGGACACGCTTGTTAGCGCAGCACTTCAAACGTAAGCGTGGCGATATGCGTAATGCCTCCGCCTGTGCCGGTGATCGTAATGGGATAAGTGCCGGTCTTCGCGGTCCTGGACACGGTCAGCGTGAAATGCGATGTGCCGGAACCGGGTGAGGCAACCGGATTCGGGCTGAAGCTGCCGGTTACGCCAGAGGGAATACCGGTCGCGCTGAGCGAGATTGCCGAGCTGAACCCGCCAGAGACGGTTGTGGTGATGACAGCATACCCGCTCTGTCCCTGATCCAGCGATCCCGAGGTAGGCGAGACGGCTATGGTGAAGTTTCCCGCCACCGGAGCCGTCACCGTGAGTGAAACCGTCGTGGACTCGACCGTGGAGCCAGCTGTTCCTGTCACGGTGATGGGATAGGTGCCCGGCGCAACGGTTGAACCTGAAGCGACTGTAATCGACATGCTCAAGCTGCCTGTGCCGGTAATCGAGCCTGGCGAAGCGAAGGTGACGGTCACGCCCGAGGGCTGACCCGTCGCCGACAGCGCGACGGCAGTACTGAATCCGCCGCTCACCGTACTGGTGATGGTGGAGGAGCCTGAACCACCCTGCACGATCGACACTGAGCCAGGCGAAGCGCTCAGGTTGAAGCCGGGAGCGGCAACGGTTCCGGCAAGCGCGTTGAGCAGTGCGCTGCCGTTGGGGCTTCCCCAACCCGTGACCAGATCGTAGCCGGTTGTGGCCGAGTAGCCGTTGCTGCCACTTGTAATGTCGTGGAAGTCAGTATCGTAGCTCGAACTTGCGCCGATCGAATACAGGCTGGGATTGATGAAGCCCAGAGTCTTGTTGCCGTTCGCCACGGACTGCTGGTTGACGAGCGCCAGGTAGCCGGCCCAAAGCGGCGCCGCAAAGCTGGTGCCGCCGTATTCGTTGGCCGTACAGGTGGTTTGGTCGGCGCACACGAAATAGGTAAAGTTGGCGTTGGCCGAAACGTCGGGGCCGTTGCGATAGGCTTGCGAGCAACTTGCGCAGCCAGCAGCTGCGGTCTTCTGCCAGGACGGGATGGCAAACTTATCCGGCGAAATTCCGCCGCCGCTATCGGACCAGCCAGTTTCGGAGGCCCAGGGTCCAGCTGCGGAACTTGTTGACAAGTCGGTGCCACCAACCGAGGTGATGTACACGTCATCGGCCGGGAAGATCTCGGAAGCTGTCCCCGAGGTTGTCCATTTTTCGTTGTCACCGGCTGCCTGAAAGAGATTCTGGCCCTGCGCCGCGAACTCCTCAAAGTAAGGATTGTCGGTGTTCGGGTCCGCCGGGCTCCATGTCCACGAAGAACTCAACTGCGCGATGAGCGGGCTGGCCGTGGCCATGGCATTGAAGATGGCAGCATCGGTCGAGCCCACGTACACCACCAGGCTCGACAATCCCGGCGCCATGCCGAGCGCCTGCGTCATGTCCAGTGTCTGCTCGGTGTCATCGCAGTCGCCGCCAGTCTTGGTGTCAAGACAGCTGGTGCTGGTTCCGTCCGTCGAAAGCAGCGTAACGGGCACGTTGTTGGTTTGCTTGGCGTTGGTGAAGTAAGTCGCCAGGTCGGCGAGGTCGGTTCCGTAATACTCGAGCAGGCCCACCGACTGGCCGCTTCCCGTGAGCGATCCGCCGTAATAGGCCGCGCGCATGTCGCTGCCCAGATACGACGCCGACGGGCCGGAGCCTGTGGTTGCGTTGGACTTTGACTCGGAGCCTGCCGGCCGTTTGTCGAGGCCGGCTGGATGCGGAAGCGAGAAGTTGTCGAGGCCAGAGACGTGCCACAGAGAGAATGTCAGGTTCGTGGTGGGCTCGCGGTCCGGCGCGTAGAATGTGCGGTTCTCAGTGGGGTGCTGATAGACGCCCATATTGACGTGAAAGGCGCTCTCGACGTTGGCCACAGTCCCCGATACCTGCACGTTGAGCCGATTCGGAGAGGTTCCGGTTACGGTGAGGCCATTCTGCCGCGCGAAATTGATTACCGCGTCATAGTCTGCCTGCGTCGGCCCGAACTGCTCCGTGAACTGTTCCACGGTGAGGAATTGCCGGTAGCTCGGACTGCTCGGATCGTAGATATTGGTCAAGAGCTGATCCAGTTGGTCTTGATTGCGCAGCGGCAGCGTGATCACCAGGTTCAGGTTCTGGCTTGAGGACAGGCGGCCCAGGGAGCGCGCGGTCCCGTCCTGGGTAGCCTGGCGGATGTGGTGCGTGAGCAAAGACTGTGCCTGGCCGACGGTGACGGCAATCGACATGAACGCAGCGATCGGGAATACGAATTTCCCCACGATTCGCAACATGGATTTCTCCTTTTTATCGAATAAGAATAGGCGCGTCCTGGCGGACGCGAGACCCCGTGTATTCCCTGAATTCTCTGGCAACCAGATGACGACTGTCCACCGAAATCATCGGAAATACAGTCCGTTCCGCTGTTACTTTTGTGTTAGCGAGGCGATTCTCGGCCGCTGCCCTTTGATTTGCCTGAAGCGCAGGGTTCCGGGCCGATCCCACTGTCTTTCCCTCCCCCCGCGCTGCTACACTCGCCCTTCGGGGATTTCTCAAGTTCCTTGTATGCCATGATCCGGAGGCTCTGCGTGGCCGACTTTCAGCCCTTCATTCCCGACGATCAGCATCCACCGGAGTTCACGCTTCGCGCAATCCTGCTCGGATGCTTCTTCGGGCTCATCTTCGGCGCCGTTACGGTCTATGTGGGACTGCGCGCCGGGCTCACCGTTGCCGCATCGATTCCCATTGCAGTGCTCTCGATCAGCATTCTTCGCGCCTTCGGCCGCGCGTCGATCCTTGAGAACAACATTGTTCAGACCACGGGCAACGCCGGGCAGTCGATCGCATCGGGCGTCATCTTCACCTTGCCCGCGCTCGTTTTCCTCGGATTCGATCTTGAATACTCCCGGATCTTTATCCTGGCGCTGATCGGCGGATGGCTTGGCGTCCTTTTTATGATTCCTCTTCGGCGCCAGCTAATCGTCCAGGAACACGGTGTGCTGCCCTATCCGGAGGGAACGGCATGCGCCGACGTGCTGATCGCAGGCGAAAAAGGCGGCTCGCTCGCAAGCCGCGTCTTTCTTGGCCTCGGCCTCGGCGGTCTTTACACCTTTCTGCAAAATAAATTTCTTCTCAGCGCCTGGCCTGGCTCGCCGGAGTATCAACCCGACTTCGGCCCTCAGCACGTGCTGAAAGGCGCCAGCATCAACGCCGACGCGACCTCGGAGTATCTGGGCGTCGGCTACATCATCGGCTCACGAGTGGCCGGCATCATCTTCGCCGGCGGTGTCATTTCCTGGCTTGTGATCATGCCGCTGATTTACTTTTTCGGAAAGGCCCTGCCCAACCCCGTCTATCCCGGCCAGACACCGATCGCGCAGATGGGCCCGAGCGATCTTTGGGCCACCTACATCAAGCCCATGGGCGCGGGCGCCGTTGCGGCTGCCGGGCTCATCACGCTTATAAAGACTCTGCCTACCATTTGGAATGCGCTCACAGCCGGAGTGCGTACCATGCGCAAGGGCGCGGGCGCCATGCCGGCCAAGCCTGCCCGCACCGAAGACGACCTTCCCATGTCCGTCGTTCTGATCGGCTCACTCCTCATCGTCGTCTGCATGTTCATCTTTCTTGAGTTCAAGCCGGTCCCCGGCGCCTTTGTGGGCTGGGCAGCCAATCTTGCTGCTTCGCTCCTTGTTGTCGTCTTCGGGTTTCTTTTTGTCACGGTCAGCTCGCGCATCGTTGGCCTCGTGGGATCGTCGGCCAGTCCGGTATCCGGAATGACGATTGCAACCCTCATGGCGACGGCGGCAATCTTTCTCATGCAAGGCTGGACGGCGCCGGCATTCGGCGCGCTCGCCATTATGATCGGTGGCGTTGTTTGCATCGCCGCATCCAACTCCGGCGACACTTCACAGGACCTGAAGACCGGCTACATTGTCGGATCCACGCCCCGACTGCAACAGATCGCATTAATGATCGGTGTCGTGGTCTCAACGCTCGTCATCGGTTTCACTCTCAACCTCATGAATGTCGGCTTGCAGGAGTTTCACGCCGTTGCCCAACCGTGGAACCTCAGCGCTCCGCATCCCGGAGTGTCGATTCAATCCGACACAAAGCATCTTCCGAACGAGATTCGCGTAGTCGGGCCTGACGCCAAAACCATTACCACGCACCAGAAATCCGAATACGTTCTGCTTAACTCGATTGGCTCAACGGAGCTTCAAGACGGCAAGTATCTCTATTCGCCGGCCACGGGGCGCATCGAAGTTCATTGGATTCAGGGAATCGGGTCGGCCAATGCGCCCGCGCCGCAAGCACGCCTGATGGCCACGGTGATCAACGGAATTCTGAGCCGCAAGCTTCCGTGGGGGCTGGTGCTGCTTGGCGTATCGCTGGTCATCGCGGTCGAACTGCTGGGCATTCGCTCGCTCCCGTTTGCCGTCGGGGCCTATCTGCCGATCGGCACCACGCTACCCATTTTCTGCGGAGGTGTGGTTCGCTGGCTTGTAGACAGGGCTGCCGAGCGCTCGGGCGAAGCCGACTCAGGCGCAAGTGAAGAGATCTCTCCGGGCTCGCTCTTTGCATCGGGCCTCATCGCGGCCGGCGGTATCGCAGGACTGATCGGCGTGGCGCTGAAAGCGATTGAATCCACCTACTACGACAACCGTGATCTTCTAAACCTCCCTCAAACCTTCCTCGATCGCGATTGGGTCTCGGTCCTAGCCTTCGCAATGCTGGCGTATTCGCTGTTTTACTTTGCGCGCAAGCCGCTGAAGAAATAGCCAAACACGAAAGGGGCTCGCTCGCCCGCTCCGCTACAATAGTGGGAACCGCCCGCCAGTAAAGAGTCCTTGTTCGCTGGGCGTCTCATACCATTATGCTGACCGAAAATCTCTCCGAAGCCCTCACATTCGACGATGTCCTGCTGGTGCCCGCCTTTAGCGACGTTGTGCCGGTGCAGGTGAGCACGCAAACGCATCTGACACGGGCGATCACACTGAACACGCCGCTGCTCTCCTCGGCAATGGACACTGTGACGGAGTCGCGCATGGCCATCGCGATGGCACAACAGGGCGGCATTGGCATTGTGCACCGCAATCTCTCCATCGCCGACCAGGCCGGCGAGATCGACAAGGTGAAACGCTCAGAGAGCGGCATGATTGTCGATCCGGTGACCATCGGCCCAGAGAAGTTGATCGGCGACGCGCTCGAAGTGATGCGCCGCTACCGCATCAGCGGCGTGCCGGTGACGCAGGGCAAGCGTCTGGTGGGTATCCTGACCAATCGCGATCTGCGTTTCGAGACGCGCACCGATATTCCCGTGGGCGACGTGATGACCAAGGAAGACCTGATCACCGTGCCCGTGGGCACCACGCTCGAAGAGGCGGAGCTGATCCTGCATAAGCACCGCGTGGAAAAGCTGCTGGTGGTGAATGACAAGTACGAGCTGATGGGCCTGATCACCGTCAAAGACATCCAGAAAAAGCTGAAGTATCCCAACGCCAGCAAGGACGACCAGGGCCGGCTGCGCGTGGGCGGGGCGATCGGCGCGACGGGCGATTTTCTTGAGCGCGCGGTAGAGCTGGTGCGCAACCGCGCCGATGCGCTGGCAATTGACTCCGCGCATGGGCACTCGTCTCGCGTGCTCGAGGCGGTGCGCGAGGTAAAGAAGCGCTTCCCCGGCGTGGCATTGCTGGCCGGCAACGTGGCCACGTATGAGGGAGCAATGGCGCTGATCGACGCCGGCGCCGACGCCATCAAAGTGGGCATCGGGCCCGGCTCCATCTGTACCACGCGCATGGTCACCGGCGCCGGCATGCCGCAGATCACCGCCATCGCCGAGGCTTACCGCGCCGCCCAGAAGCATGGGATTCCGGTCATTGCCGACGGCGGCATCAAGTACTCCGGCGAGGTGACCAAGGCCATTGCCGCGGGAGCCAGCTCGGTGATGATCGGCTCGCTCTTTGCCGGCGTGGACGAGAGCCCGGGCGAGACCATCCTCTACCAGGGGCGCAGCTTCAAGAGCTATCGCGGCATGGGCTCGCTGACGGCCATGAGCCAGGGCTCGGGCGAGCGCTACTTCCAGGGGTCGGCCGATCTTGCCGTTGCGGAAAGCGGGCCCGCGGATGTGGTGCAGCGCGAGCGCGCCAATGAAAACCGGCTGGCCAAGTTTGTTCCCGAGGGGATCGAGGGGCGCGTGCCCTATCGCGGGCCGCTGGAAGCGATGGTCTTCCAACTCGTGGGTGGTTTGCGCTCCGGCATGGGCTATCTGGGATGCGCCAATATTGCGGAGCTGCAGGAAAAGGCGAAGTTCGTGCGCATCTCCGGCGCCGGCCTGCGCGAGAGTCACGTACACGACGTGATCATCACCCGCGAGGCGCCCAACTATCATGTCGAATAGCCAGCGCGCCCTAAGGCTCTCCGCCGCACGGGCGGAGACCTGTCCGCGGGGACCCCGGTTTTGGGTCAGCGCATGGTGGCCTGTGGCGGCGGGTATTGCAATCATCGCGCTGGAGTCGACAAAATATTTTGGCGCCGACCGGACGTCGCATCCTCTGCGCGTTTTGTTTGAGGCCATCTTCGGACCCATCGCAGATCCCCGCTGGGCAACGATCCACCACTACATTCGCAAGTCCGGTCACTTTCTTGGGTATGGCACGCTGGGGCTGACCTGGCTGCGCGCCTGGTGGATGAGTTTGCCTCGCTATCGTTTTCTTTTCGATGCCGAATTGGCGCTTGCTGCCACGGCCTTGGTGGCCAGTTTGGATGAGTGGCACCAGACCTTTTTGCCCAACCGCACCGGATCCCCATGGGATGTCCTGCTGGATTGCTGCGGCGCATTCTCTATGCAATTGATCGCATTCGCGTATTTACGGCTGCGTCAGCCGGGCCGGCTGCACGATCGCGATTGACAGGTTTCGCTACCTTGAGGGGGTACCTTTGGTGATCGGCGAGGAAGGCAAAATCGATCGTACCTGGCAATGAAGTCAATCACTTAGATGCGTATTCATGTGTCATACGTTTCCCTTGCTTCCCCTGGATACGCGTGTTAAGGTAGTCTCGCTCACGAATCCACGCTTGGCACAGACAGATGGGCCGCATCGGGCTGCAAGGCACACATCCATCGAATCTTTAGCCTAACCAAATGGTGTTTCTTACTGAAGCGAAAATGAGCCTTTCATCGAGCGGCTTGGGACCGAGAGGGGCGAAGCCTGCACAGGAGCCGGTTTAGATCGCAGCCCATTTCCTCCCGGAACAGATCCGAACTTCCAGAGTTTGAGTTCAACCACGCGGGTCATGTGACCTTTGCCCGCCCCCTGCAAGCGGCGCCGATTCGCTGAAATCCTGATTCCCAGCCTGAGTTCAACCTATGAGAGTCTTGAGACCAAGGTCACGGATCGTCAGCATCCGAATGTCGGAAGAGGAGTTTTCCACTCTGCGGCGGATTTGTGTCGCAACCGGAGCTCGCAGCGTGTCGGACCTGGCGCGCGAAGCCATCCGCGATCTTTTGAGTGGCGAAAATCAGGAGAATTCCGGCGATGGTTCGCGCAACGAATACTCCGCTCAAATGCGTAACCTGGAACAAAAGGTCGACAAACTTAGTGCCGAAATGGCCCTCTTCAAGGCGGATCGCAACACTTAGAACGTCCGTTCCACAGGACTTCCACCTGCAAGCGAAAGCGTGCATGCATTAAGAACGCCAATCCAATGAGAAATAGAATCCTGCTCCTTCTTCTCTTGCCCAGCGCCCTCTGCGGCGGGCAGACAACCCCAACAGCTCCCGGGTCGCAGACGATTGTCTGCCCAACCGGGCCGGGCCCTGTCCCAGAGGGTTTGGAGGCCGTGTGTCCTCCAACGACAAACACGGTTCCCTCCTCGGAAACGACGCCTTATCCGCAAGGACAGATACCCGGCGTGAATACCCTTCCTTCCGGACTCGCTCCCACTCCCCCAGCGAACATTTTGCCGCCCTACAAAGCAGTTGGCCCCATTACGACGCGAACGGAGTTCCAGATCTTCGCAGAGGACGAGGCTGGGCATCGTCTGAAAGTATTCGGCAGAGAGCTGTTCGACGAGACTCCCACAACCTTTGCGCCGCTTGACCGGATTCCGGTTCCCGCGGATTATGTTATCGGTCCGGGCGACGAACTGCTTATTCATGTGTGGGGAAAGATCGATCTGGATACGCGCGTGCTCGTGGATCGAAACGGACAAATCTTTGTTCCTACGATCGGCACCTTGACCGTTGCCGGCCTGCGCTTCGAGCAACTGCAGAGCTTTCTGCACTCATCCATCGCCACACTGTACAAGGACTTTGACCTCAATGTGACCATGGGTCAGCTTCGCTCCATTCAGGTCTTTGTTTTGGGCAGCGCTCGCCAGCCGGGTGTCTACACCATCAGCTCGCTCAGCACTTTGGTGAACGCTCTCTTTGCATCGGGAGGGCCCTCCGCTACCGGGTCGATGCGCCACATCCAGTTGCGGCGAGGCGAGACGGTGGTCACGGAGTTTGATCTATACGACTTATTGCGGAGAGGCGACAAATCGCACGACGCTCAGTTGCTGCCCGGAGATGTGATCTATATTCCACCAGTGGGATCTCAGGTGGCGATCATTGGCAGTGTCAACGAGCCAGGGATCTACGAAATCAGAGGCGATGAGACGGTTGCTTCGGCCCTGAACGACGCCGGCGGCGCGACGAATCTGGCCGACGAGGATCGTGTTCTGCTCGAGCGCATTGAGAATCACGAAGGCCGGCAGGCGGATTCGTTCGCTCTCGACGATCTCGGAATGAAGCGAGTGCTTCGAGACGGTGATTTGCTGCGTGTTTATCCGCTCTCGCCGCGCTTTGATAATGCGGTAACTTTGCGCGGCAATGTGGCCCAGCCGGGGCGCTATGTGTGGCACGACGGAATGCGCGTTTCCGACCTCATTCCAACCCGACAGTTCCTGCTCACCCGCGATTACTGGAATCAGCAGAACTTTCTTGTGCCCCAGGGAACCGCTCATCCGTTTGGCCTTTCGCAGAATCAGTTCAATCCCCAGACGGGCACGAATGGGCAGACCGGACTACCCGGACAAACCGAGCTCAACAATCAGAATGAGTTCAATCAGCAGACTGACATGAATCCGCAGCCAGGAATCAACGCCCAGGCTTCCCGGGCAGGCCAGACAACGGCAACCACGCAACCAGGGACCAATGCGCAAACCGGAATCAATACTCAGACTGAGCTGAACGCGCAGCCTGGAACAAATCAACAGACGGGAACCAATCAGCAAACGACAACCAATGCCCAGAATGAAAACATTCAGCGCGGCGAAACCAGTTTCGAGGCGGCTCGGAACAGCGAAGAAATCAATTGGGACTACGCCGCCGTTGAGCGTCTCGATCAACACGATTTGAGCACGCGCCTGATTGCCTTCAAACTGGCCAACGCCATCGACAACCCGGCCTCGACCGATAACGTTGTTCTCCAGCCCGGAGACGTTGTCACCATCTTTTCTGAAAAGGACATCCCTCTTCCCGTCGACAAGCACGCGGCTTTCGTCCGCGTTGACGGCGAGGTGAATGCTCCGGGAGTTTACCGCATCGATCCAGGGGAAACTCTAAGGGAGCTCGTGAGACGCGCTGGAGGGCTCACTCCACACTCCTATCTCTACGCTTCGCAGCTCAACCGCAGCTCGACGCGCAAGGCCGAAGAGCTCGAGATCAGACAATCGACCGCTCAAATGCAGAGAGACCTCCTGGCTCGAAATGCGGCCGCTTCCACCGTCGGTGCATCCAACACCCAGGAGCAGCAGGCGCAGTTGAGCGCCCAGCAGGCCTTGATCGCGCAACTAGCGGCTGTTCAGCCCACTGGGCGCGTGGTCCTGGCCATGAAGCCCGAAGCGAGCAGCATCGATGACATTCCGGAATTCCCGCTCGAAGATGGAGACACGTTTTACATTCCGCCGGAGCTGAACACCGTTCAGGTTTCCGGCGCCGTCTACAACGAGAATGCTTTCCGCTATGAGCGGCGGAAGCGGCTCTACGCGTACCTTAATGATGCGGGAGGCCCCACCCGCCAAGCCGATACCAGGCGCATTTTTCTCATTCGCGCGGACGGCACGGTGATCAGCCGCCAAACTCACGGCGAGCTTTGGCGCTCGGACTTTGACAAGACGACATTGCTGCCTGGAGACGCGATCATCGTTCCGCCGAAGTTGAAAGGGCCGAGCACGTTCATCCAGCAGCTCCCCTATTTCACTCAAATCCTCTCGCAAACAGCTTTAACGGGCGCCGTCCTCGGTACGACCTACTAGCAGATCGGCGAGCCACAATGAGTCAGAGTCCATTGATCACTCAGGAAACAGTCTTTACGCACCAGGAGCCTTCATTCGAGGAGCCCACGGCGCCATTTTCTTTCTTTGGAGCTCTTATGCATTTGGCGCGTGGCAAGCGTCTCGTGGCGTTGGTAACGGGAATTGCAACGCTTGTTGGGATCGTGGTGAGCCTGTTGCTGCCGGTACGTTATACGGCAACAACCAGGATCATGACGCCACAACAAACGCAGTCGTCTGCAGCCTTCCTGATGAGCCAATTGTCGCTGAATCCAACCGCCACAAACCCATTGGCTGGTGCAACCGGTGGATCGTTAGGCCTGCGAAATCCCAACGAGCTTTATCTGGGACTGCTCGCTTCGCGGCCCATTGCGGACGGGATCATCGAAGAATTCGGCCTCGAGGGCGTTTATCACGCGAAAGATATGACAGCCGCTCGAAAGGCGCTGACTGATCGTACTGCAGTCACGTCCGAAAAAAGCACGCTGATCGCAATCTCTGTGACCGATACAGACAAGAAGCGGGCCGCCGACATCGCCAACGCCTACCCTGAGCAACTTCGCGCGCTCACAAAAAACCTGGCCGTCACCGAAGCGTCGCAAAGGCGGCTCTTCTATGAGCAGCGGTTGAAGGACGCTAAGGAGGACCTGGTTTCAGCAGAGCTTGCGCTCCAGCAAATCCAAAAACAAAAGGGCCTGGTTCAGCTGGACGCGCAGACCAAAGCATTGATCACGTCATTGGCTGATCTGCACGCGCAGGTCGCTGCCAAGGAAGTACAGCTTCAGGCACTGCGAACTTATTCAACAGAACAAAACCCTGAAGTGCAGCTGCTTGAGAACCAACTCTCCTCGCTGCAGGATCAATCAGCCAAACTGGAAGAGCGCAGCGGTTCGAAGGAATCCAACGGCCTGGATTTCGCGGACCTGACCGGCGCAGGTGCGGACTATCTGCGCGCGGAGCATGAACTCGAGTACCGACAGGCGCTCTTCGACCTGCTCCTGAAGCAATATGACGCCGCTCGGTGGGATGAGGCCAGGAACGCCGCGGTTATCCAGGTGGTCGAAGAAGCGATACCTCCGGAACGAAAATCCGCCCCCCGGCGAACCATCATCGTCCTTATGTTCTTGGCGATCGGGCTACTTGGCTCTTGGTTGTTTATTTTGGGGCGCAGCTTTCTCACCGGCAATCGTCACATTGCGCAACTGCTGGCTGAATTCAAGTCGGTTCCAGTCAACGAGTGACTCACGATCGAATCATTGAGAACCAAGACGCCCCACCACCGCAAACATCTCATTTGGTCTTACGTCTCGACTTCGGGGGCAAACGCGCTCCGCGTAGGGATCGGCGCCGTTTCTGGCCTTATGGTCTCCCGTTTGTTGATGCCGCGAGGTCGCGGCGAGCTGGCGATTCTCCTGTATTTTCCCACGCTGATGGGAGCTTTCTTCAGCTTGGGGACGCCCCAGGCGATCACCGCCCTGATCTCCAAAAGCGCGGAGCGAACTGAAGAGATTCTGACCACCGGCTTCCGCCTCGCGGTTGTTCAGGCTCTTCTCGCGGTTCCGCTCTTCGTGCTGTGCGCACCGCTCACACTCACCGGCGACAATCGTCAATTAGCGGTTCCAGTTGAGATTTCCTGCGCGTGTGGCGCTTTCATGGTCCTGGTGCCATACTTCAATGCCATGGCTTACGGCTTGAAGCGATTCACTTGGGTCAATGCCGTATCGCTCTCTGGCCAGGCAGGCTACGTGCTTGCGCTTCTCGTCTTTTGGCTCGCCGGCACTCTCACGCCGCTCGCTGCCGCGCTTTCCGCGCTGGGCAGCCAATTGCTGCAGTGCCTTTTGCACCTCATTCATATCAAACCGCGGTGGCTGAATCGGAAGCTTCCGCGCGGCGCTTACACTCAGTGTCTCGCATTGGGGATTCGTTTTGCCGCGCCGAGCCTTGCGGCTGTCGTCCTGCTCAACTCCGATCGAGCCATTCTCATCCGCACAACGACTCTGGAGCAAATTGGTTACTTTGCGATCGCCTTCGCGGTAACCATGCCCATCACGATTACCACTGAAGCATTCACGCAGATTGGTTTTGTCGAAGTTTCAAGCGCCGAGAGCGCTGGCGCCTCATTTGCGCTGATGCTGCGCCGTTTTCAGATGGCGCAGGTCGTGGCCGGAGCAAGTTTTCTCCTCGCCTGCGTTCTTATCGATCCGGTGATCCGGTTCGGCTTCGGCAAAGCATATGCGAACGCGATTCCCGCCGCTTATCCACTTGCGCTCGCTATGTCGCTGAGGGCCATGACCAGAACGCTGGAGAATAATCTTCGCGGCCTCCGCTTTATCGTTCCAGGCACCGTCGGAGCCGCCATCAATCTAACAGCGCTCATTCTTCTCAGCGTGTTTCTCGTGCCGCGGTGGGGAGCGTTCGGATTCTGCTGCGCAAGCCTGATTTCAGAGGCGATTTATTTCACTTGCCTGGTGCTCTATCTCGCTACGCAGCAGGATGTACGCCTCCAATCGCTGTGGGGTATCCGGCCAAGCATCATTCGCGCCATGGCTTCTGCGCTCGTGGAACTTTTCAGAGGCAGGTTTCTCGCGGAAAACAAAGAAGAGGTCGCTGAAAGTCCGTGCTGATAGAAACACAGAACACGCGGGCCATTCCATGGCGCCGGATCTTCGCAGCGATCGTTGTCCTCGTTGCTGTCACCTTGCTCGTGCGGCGTGAGCGGGTCGACGCACCGGGCGCCGGGGTGCTCGCCGCAATCCTTCTTGTAATTTCCGCCGCAATTCTGGTTCGTGCAGCGGTCAAGTCCGGCAGCTTCATGAACAGCTACACGCTGGTGCTCGGCACATTCTTGCTCACCTACCCGCTGTCTGCGTTCGTTCACCTTACCGGAACTGACTATGTGTCGCTCGGCTTTTATGAGATCGCCGCGCTTGACGCCCACACGCAGCTCCATCACGTGTACTTATCGCTGGCGCTCGTTTTCCTTGCTCAGTTGGCTCTTTGGTGGGGACTTGCGCCTGCGCGTCGGGCATCGACTGAGATGGGCCCACACCTTGTCCGTGTGCGCTCCAGACTGCTCATTCTTGCTGGGTTCGCTTTCACGCTCATAGGCATTGCTGGTACGACCCTGCTCTTCTCCCGTTCCGGAGAATCTCTTGAAGACATCGCAACCATCGACAGTTCGAGGCAACTCGCGGAGGGAACCGCCCGTTTTGCTTTCATGTCCACGTGGCTTTCCTGGGGAATCATATTTCTACTGACAGCATTCCTGGTTTCGCGAATTGGCAAGAATCATCCCAGGATCGCTTTTGCCGCGCTTGTCGGCGGTTCAACCTGCATTCTCCTGAATCTCTTTTGGACGGGCAGCCGCGCTGAGAGTTTGTTGGCTGTGTTGCCCTTGATCTTTGTCGTCAAGAAGATTGCCCCCTTGCATTTCCGGCGCTTCGCATCCGTCATTGTTGTTGGAGTCATTGGGATCATTGTGGTCGAAACCATTGCGCGAACGACCACAATGCTGAACAGCGGCCTCAATGATCTCATTCAAGGTGACATCAGCACGAGCCAGTTCACAGCTAATCAATTGGCTGCCATTTTCGACTGGCAAATGGGAAGGTACCCCACGATCAGTCTTGTCTTTGACATGGTGGGTCGATACGGCCACGCGCTCGGCTCAACCCTGCTTCAGGGGCTGACCATGACCATTAACGCTCCGGCGACTTTGCTGCATATTCCCCTGAAGATCCCGGAGCCAGTGGCGATCAGTGCGCTCGCTGGCCAGTATATCTATGATGATCCGTCCATCAACGGCGTCGTACCCGGAACCCTGGCCGAGCTTTACTTCAACTTCGGCGTGCTCGGCGTGTTTTGCGGATTCTACGTTATCGGCAGGGTTGCGAAGTACTGCATTTCCGCGAAGGATTCCGCCAAGGACGCGGGAACTCTGCTCTTGAGCTTCTATATTTTGGCGATGCTTTGCGTTTCAACGATACCGATGACCACGACCATCATCGTGTATGAGATGGCGACGATTGGCTTTCCGATTGTTGCCTTTTATGCCATCGAGCAGATTGTGATCCACGCAGCAAAATCTCCATCGCAGAACGCCGCCCACCTGACGGTCACATCCTGACGTATAACTTCCGCCGTGAAGATCCGGCTTAGAGCTACGCTTGGTAGTGCGATCGTCTCCGAAGAATCGTGTCGATCTGCCCGAGACGCCCTCGTTGGCCCGCTGATTAAGAATGGCAACTAAAATGGAGGCGCAATCGACGAGGCTCCTTGTCTATCCTCGCGCGAACAGTCGAGAAAGTGCGGGCATCTTCGTCAGCCGCATCGCCAAGGAACTGCGCCGGAGGAATTATTCCTATACGTCTTTCCCATTTCATTACACAGGGCGGTCCGTAGTTCCCTGGACCCACGCTTTCACCATGGGATTCGCGAGATTTGTACCGCAGCTCCTGACGGATGGGCGGCCATCAGTACATACCCTGGGCCAAACCTTCGAGCCGGCTCACACGCAAGCGCTTGGAATCGACAGGACCGCCGAACAAGAATTGATCTTGAAACGCGGCTTTTCCATTTTGGCGAGCGGCCGCAGGATCGTTTTCATCTCAAAACACGTTCGCGGTATCTGGCAGCGCCTTGCAGAAGAACAGAACATGCCCTGGCCTGATGCTTCGCGGGTTCGGGTTATTTATCACGGGCTGGACCTTGATGAGTTCAGGCCGCCGTCCCAACCGCCATCGGGCCCCTTTGTCATTGGATCGGCCGGAGCATTACGATTCCCCTTCCGGCTTGCGACTTTGTTCCAGGTCTCCAGACGATTGCGATTCGATCATCGCATCCTGTTGGTTGGATCAATGGATGATGATTGCAAGCGAATCATGTCCGAGGCGATGAAAGATCCCGATCTTGCGGCGAGGACGTCTTACGTGCCGTGGGTTGATTCCGAGGCATTGCCGCCGCTCTATCAGCGAATGCACTGCCTCTTCCATCCCGTCTCAGGAGAACCGTGTGGAATCGTCGTAACCGAGGCCCTCGCCTGCGGCGTCCCGGTAGTGGTTCCAGAATATGGAGGACCGAGCGAATTCGTCCTTCCTGAAGGCGGCATCGCAGTTCAGGCCAAACCTTACTACCACGATGACGAGTTCTGCGATCGCATGGCTGACGCGGTTACAAAGATCCGCGAGAACCACGACGCATTCGCACGAGGCGCGCGCCGTCAGGCCGAATTGCATCTTTCGATCACTGCATCCGTCGATGAGTATCTGGATTTGTTGGACCTGCCGCGAAGACACCAGTGATTGTAAGCGAGCTCATGCAAACTTCATCGCTCCATCCCGTAAAGGGGGTGCCGGGAAGATGGTTCGATTCCATGCAGGAAGACGGTTTCACAATGAGGGTTGCAGTTGCGTGGCACGGGCTGCCTTACTACGGCGCTCGGCTTTTGCGGCCAGTGGTGAGCAAGCTGGGAAAGAGGATCGCAATCATTGCAACTCAGGGGCCCCAATCCTCTGAAGAGATCGAAGCCGCCCTAGGCTCCTCGATTTGCATTGCGCCTGAAGATTCACATCTCTGTTGGAACCAACTCGACTTGCAGGTGCCGAACCTGTTCTTCCATTCGGGCTGGGCCTATCCCAATTTTCGTTCGCTCGCCCGTGAAGTCAAGCGTCAGGGCGGAACAGTCGTCAGCATGGTCGACAATACTTGCAAACACAGCCTGCGCCAAGAGTTTGGGAAATACATTTTCCGTTGGCGCTATCGGCCCCAGGTTGATTTTGCGATGGTGCCCGGCGCCAGCGGGCAAGAATTAATGAAACTTTTCGGGATGCCCGATGGATCGGTTTATACCGGCCTTTACGGAGCCGATCCGGAAACATTCCAGTTGGGCCCACCATGGAGTGAGCGAGCCTATCACTTTTTGTTTGTTGGCCAGTTCATTTCGCGTAAGGGATTAAAGGGCCTTGTTGGGGCGGCGCGCTTGCTGCGATCTGAGGGCATGGACTTCCGGATTGCAGCTGTCGGAGCCGGACCTATGCGTGCGGATCTCGAATCCGCAGGAATCGAAGTACACGCATTCACCGGGGCCGCGGAGGTAGCGCGCACTATGCAAAATGCGCGCTTTTTAGTCCTGCCGAGCATGGAGGATCATTGGGGCCTGGTGGTACACGAGGCTGCACTCAGTGGATGTGGATTGATTCTTAGCACGGCAGTGGGATCTCACCGGGATCTACTGAGCGTGCGAAACGGTTTCATCTGTGAGCCTGGGCAGCCGGCGCCAGCAATGCGGCAGGCACTCCTTGCAGACCCTCTATGGTTGTCTGCCTGCTTGCCGGAAAGCCGGCGATCGGCTTTAGCGTTTGGTCCTCAGCGATGGAGTCAGGTCTTCGGACAAATCTATGCGCATGCCGCAGCGTCGCAGCACACTGGAGCGAAGTCGCAGCGTGGGGACTCAGTCCGGAACATGAATTGATTCCAATACAGGTTTCGCCGCATGCAGGGAATCTGGATCGCAGAGAGCGAACTGATCGCGGCAAGCATCGTCGCAGTGCTTCCTCGAATCAATCCCTGCGCCAGGGGCGCTCGCCGAACGAGCTCCTCGTAAGCCCGATTTCTGTTCCGTAGATTATGGCGACTCCCCGCAAAAGGAAAGTCGAGTCCGTCCTCATCGTCCAATCGGCCTTCGGGGAAATCTACGAACTTGCCTGGCTTAGGGCGCTTCGCGATCTCGGAATCCATGCCGAGCTTTTTGACACGCATTCCCATATTCCACGAAACCTTGCGGGCCGTCTCGAGCAGCGCTATTTGATTGGTCCCGATATCGCCAAAGTCAATCGGATGGTGCTGAAACGCGTCAAAGAGGCGCCCCCGGACGTGACGCACTTTTATCAGGGGCACCACTACACAGCCGAAACAATCGCGCAGGTTGCAAAAATCACGTTCACTTCGGGCCTGCATTGCGACGATCCGTTTGGGCGACCGGATCGCAGAGAATACCGGCATCTGAAGGAAGCACTTCCGGTGTACGACGGATACCACGTATTCCGCAAGTGCAATGTCGATGAAGCCACGGCATGCGGCGTCAAACGAGTGCGGGTCCTCATGATGTATTACATCCCGTGGATGCATTACCCGTGCCCCATCAGTACGGCCGAGTTAGGAGACTTTGGATCCGATTTAGTCTTCGCCGGACACATGGAGCCCGATCTTCGCATCGAATGCTTGTCGAGAGTTACGCGTGCCGGATTGAAGTGCAAAATATTCGGTGGGAATGCGGAATGGAGATCGGCGCTGCCGCGCGATGTGTATCAGACTCTGCAACCCATCTTCCACGTCAGAGGCTCAGACTACCGGAGGGCGCTTTGTGCAAGCAAGATTGCAGCCTGTTTCTTCAGCAAATGGAATCGCGATCAGTATACGGCGCGATCGTGGGAGATTCCGGCCTGTGGCGTTTTTCTACTCTCCGAGCGAACTCCTGCCATGCAGGAGTTTTATTGCGAAGGGAAAGAGGCGGAGTTCTTCGAAAGCCCCGAGGAGTTTATGGATAAGGTGGAATTCTACCTGCAGAATGAAGGGGCAAGAAAGAAGATTGCCGCGGCTGGATATGCGCGCGTGATTGCTTCTGGAAACGATATTTACAGCAGAATGCGCCAATGGCTTGCGGATGTTACAGAGTGGCGCGATGAAAAGCAGCTTGAGATCGAGTTACCAGTAACCTCATAGCCGTGTAGATTTCGCCTTGATTCATGGCCTCACGGATACCATCCCCGCTCGACCTACTTGCCATGACAAATTACACCTCTGGCTCTGCATCTCCCGTAGATTCGTCGAGGACCGATGCGAAGCTCCTTCTGAAAGTGGGATTTCTAACCTACGATCTGCAGCGGAATACCGAAGACGCGCTCTTCGAGCTAGCCCGGGCGACTTCGTATCCCGTAAAGGCGTTCCCGCTTTATCGGCACGCCGATCAGGAACTTTCAAGGGTCGCCTATCGCCCCGCGACAGCTCCGTGTAGACCGTTCGGTGTCACCGTGAAAGGCAGCACGCCGGAGGGCCTCGCTGCCAATCCTGAGTGGGCGGTCGGTCTCGCCTGCGCGCGCGAATCCGACATAGTGATTTTGAAGGGACTGCTGGGACTGGGAGCAATCTGGTGCGCGTTTTGCGCCCGAGTTCTCGGGCGCATCGTCATCTCAACGAATCAGACGCTGCCGGAGAAGTGGGAAAGGAAGCGGCGTTGGTGGATTCGATCATTGAAATGGCTGTTACTTCGAATGTGCCAATATCATATCTTCCAGAATCCCGCGGCGTTCGAAGTTCTCACCAGCGTTTACGGATTTGCTCCAGACCGGCTTGTATCCGCCCCGTTTGAAGGTGGAGCGGGGCTGTTCAGAAGAATCCTGAATAGAACAAGCCCGGATGGCGAATCGAGGGCATATTTCAACTCCGACGCGAAGGTGATTTTTCTGTTTGTTGGCACACTGCTCCCATTTAAAGGGGTAGCGGATTTGATTCGAGCAGCGGCTTTGCTTCCTGAGAACGCGTCGTTCCTATGTGTTTTCGTCGGGTCGGAAGCGCCGCAAGCCAAAGACGACGGAACAATCGAGAATTTCCTGCGCTTTGCAAGATCAAGCGGAGTTGAGCGTCGCGTGCGCTTTCTTGGACCTGTTGCGCCAGAGAAACTCGCGGAATTCTACCGCGCGGCCGATGCAGTGCTGCTTCCAACGCACAAGGACTGTTTTCCAAAGGTCCTTGTAGAAGCCGGGCTTGCTGGTAAGCCGCTCGTAACGACGAGCGCCTGTGGGTCGGCGGGCCTGATCGTGCAGGACGGCGTGAATGGGTTTGTCATCGAACCCGGCGACACTGGGCAACTAGCTCAGGCAATGGCGAAACTTTTTGATCCTGAGGTGCGCCGAAGAATGGGCGCCCGCTCGATTGAGATCGTCAACCAATTCTGCAGAATGGATCTTGAAGTTCAAGGCTATCTCGAAGCAATTGCTCGCGGCGCGGAATATCTGGGAATGCGGGAGAGCGCCTGAGTTTGCGAGCGATCCGCCTTGATAGCGCAGCCGGGTCTCTTCTCTTTCCTTTGAGCCACATGTCCAAATCGCAATTTCGATTAGCCGTCCTGACGAACTCAATCTCGAGGATGAATGGCGGTATCTCCGATGCAATGCGTAATCTTACCGTTGCCATTGCCGCGGACAAGCGATATCTGCCCGTAGCTTTCAGCGCGCGAGATGTCTATACACAAATCGATGAGCCGCTTTGGGGCGACATGCCCACCAGGACATTTCCCACTCGCGGGTCGCGACTCTTTGGCTATGCACCTGGGCTCGCGGCTGCATTAGAAACATGGAATGCGGACATTCTTCATGTCCATGGCATCTGGACGTATCCGTCGGTCGTTGCCCCTCGTTGGTCGCGTGGGACGAGACCCTATCTTGTCAGCCCGCACGGCCTGCTCAAGCCTTGGGCGCTGCGTAATTCCCGCTGGAAAAAGCGCATCGCGGCTCTTCTCTATGAAGATAAGGACCTGCGCAACGCCGCCTGTCTGCACGCTTTGAATCCGGCCGAGGCGGAGGCATTGCGTCAATACGGGTTGAAGAATCCAATCTGCATGATTCCCAATGGCACGACAATGCGGGCCGAAACTGCTCTTCAGGTCTCGCGAAATAGCCGGTCAATTCTCTACCTCGGCAGAATTCATCCCTCGAAAGGCCTGCATAGCTTGATTGAGGCTTGGCGAACAGTCAGCGAGGATGCTGCGGCAGGTGGCTGGCGCCTGACGATTGCTGGATGGGACCAGAATGGCCATCGCGCCGAGCTGGAGCGGCTCGCGGACCAGCTTCAGGTTCGATCGAGTGTCGAATTCCTCGGACCGCAATTCGGCGCCGATAAGGATCGATGTCTTGCCGCGACATCCGCGTTTATCCTGCCGAGCAAGAGCGAGGGCCTGCCTGTGAGCATTCTCGAGGCCTGGTCCTGGAAACTGCCGGTTCTTATGACTCGCGAGTGCAATCTTCCCGAAGGGGCTGCGGCAGGGGCAGCAATCATGATGGAGCCGGAGGCGAATAGCATCGCGGCTGCATTGCGTCAATTGTTTTTCTTGACAGATTCAGAACGCGAGCAATTTGGCCTGAATGGGCGATCCCTCGTCGATCAGCACTACCAATGGCAGCAGATTGGGAAATCCATGGCTGATGTATACGACTGGATTCTCGGTCAGGGACCGAAACCGGATTGTATTTTGAGTTGACAATATTCGCGTGAAAGATGACTCATCGTGCGAGAAGCACTCGATAGCACCACAGCCGCGCAATCTCCAACGGGATTAACCTCTCGCGCAAGAATTATTGTCATCAGTCAGTTTTTTGGTTCGAATCAATCGGCAGTTGGACAGTTTCTGGCCGACTTTGCGAATGGCGCCTCAGAGGCTGGCCACGATGTTCGTGTAATCTGTGGCGCCAACGATTATGCCGCGGAAGGCATAGCGGCTCGTGGCAGCGCTCAAAGTGAGAATTCTGAATCTGCTGCTGAACAGCCCTGTGGCCCGGGGTCAATTCAAGTGGCGAGGGTAAGAACCGCCACATTCTCACAGAGCAAATTGCAGAAACTGATTTCCTACTTCACTTTTTATGCAGGGGCAGTATGGAGAGCGCTCCGCATCCCAAGGCCCGATGTTGTCGTGACGCTCACTGCGCCGCCGGGACTGGCATGGATTGGATGGCTAGTGCAACAGATACGCGGATGCCGTCATGTGGCGTGGGAGATGGACCTGTATCCGGATATAGCGATTGCATTAGACATACCCGTTGCCCGATGGACCTCGGTGATGTTGGATTTTCCCCGGCGAAGGGCCGACGCAGTCATCGCCCCGGGCGACTGCATGAAGATCCGCCTGTTGCAGCACAAGATTCCCGAGGATCGAATTGTTGTCGTGGAGAATTGGGCCGATGGGCGGATGATTCTTCCATCGCCGTTTCCCACGCCTCCACCGTTGCGCATTCTCTATTCAGGGAACTTCGGGTTGGCCCACGATGTTGCGACGATTCGTGCAGTAATGGTGCACCTAGCGAATCATCCTGATTTCCAATTTGTTTTTGCCGGCGGCGGTCTTGCGCGCAGAGAATTGATCGAGTTCTGCCAAGAACGCGGAATCGAGAATGCTTCTTTCCCAAGCTACGTTCGACTGCAGGATCTGGGAGCAAGCCTGGCCGAGTGCCATTTAGGCCTGGTGACGCAGAAGGCCTCGACCCTCGGGGCTGTTGTACCAAGCAAAATCTATGGATTGATGGCGGCAGGAAGGCCGGTCCTCTACATTGGCCCGGCCCAAGCTACGCCCGCTCTTCTCATCCGGCGATTCGAATGCGGCTGGCACTTTGATTGCGGCGATGAAGCCGGAGTATCGGCTTTCCTCTTGCGGCTCGTTGAGAATCCGGGGGAGCTGCGCCGAAAAGGACGGAACGGCCGCGAGGCATTTCTTGCGGGTTACGACAAGCCTGCCGGGGTAGCCCGAGTGCTGCGTTCCTTGGGTTTGGAAACGCAGAGCGATTGCTGAGCTCGATTCCTCACTTTCACCGTTTGACCCCGTACCTTCGAACAAGATGTCTCTTGATGAGCCCGCATGAATGAGCGAGTTTTTGTCACAGGCGCGGACGGATTTGTCGGGAAATATGTTTGTCGAAAGCTGATTGCATCGGGTTTCATTCCGCATGCCGGAGTGCGGACCCTTCAACTGTGGCCGGAGCTGCAACGCGTGGTTCCGGGATTGACTGAGCATTCTTTACTGGGAGATTTGAGCGCAAATCCGGAACTGCGAGGTCCGCTCAATGGCATATCCGTTGTTGTACACTTGGCGGCTCGTGTCCACGTGATGAAGGAATCTGCCAGCGATCCATTGCAAGAGTACAGACGGGTGAATGTGGACGGCACGAAATCCATCGCTCTCGCCGCCGTTGCATCCGGTGTTCGACGGTTCATCTTTGTGAGCACGGTAAAGGTTCAGGGTGAGTCAACCGCGGAGAGGCCGTTCCGCGAAGATATGACCCCCCAACCTAAGGACGCATACGCAGTTTCGAAATTGGAAGCGGAAGAAGCGCTTCGCACCGTCGCGGCAGAAAGCGGTCTCGAGCTAGTGATTGTCCGTCCCCCGATGGTCTACGGCCCGGGGGTTCGTGGAAACTTTCTGCGGCTCATGAGGCTCGTCGAGCGCGCTATTCCGCTGCCCTGGCCCAAGAGTGAGAATTGTCGCAGCATGATTGGGGCCGACAACCTTGCCGATTTCCTGGTGCGATGCGTCGACCATCCCAAGGCTGCCGGCCAGCGCTTCCTGGTGAAAGACTCCGAAGACATATCGACGCGCGAACTGATCACGCGTTTAGCGCGGCTCCTCGCTCGGCCTGTGCGGCTTGTTCCAGTTCCCGAGGCTTTGATCCGCTTGGCAGCAAGACTGACTTTCAAACAGGAGGCGGTCAACAGGGTCTTGGATTCACTTGTAATTGATTCCCGTCGCGCTCAACAGGATTTGCAGTGGGTTCCGCCCGTGCCGCTTGACGACGGCTTGGCGGCAACAGCCCGGTGGTATCGAGAGTTAACTCTTTCAGAACGAGTGAAGGCATCGTGATGGGACTTTTCATTCTGCTCTTTTCCGTTTCGGCTCTCATCACCGCCGGCGTTCGCATGGTTCTGGTCCGGCACGGCGTCATGGATCTCCCCAACTCCCGCAGTTCTCATGCGGTTCCAGTTCCCCGCGGCGGCGGCGTGGCAATCGTAGTGGTCTTTTTGTCGGCGGTCGTCTGGATTTTCTCTAGGCACGGCCTTTTTGCCCGGCTGGCTTGGTCGCTTATCGGAGGCGGACTCGCGATCTCCATTGTCGGCTTTCTCGACGATCGCTTCAGGTTGCCTGCCTGGCCACGCCTCGCCGTTCACTCACTCGCGGCAGCATGGACAATCTGGTGTCTTGGGTCAATGGGGCCCTCGCAGTTTGGCAACGGCGATTCGCTTGGAAGCTGGGTGATTCGGGCCGTCGAATTTGTCGGATTGGTCTGGCTTACCAATCTCTTCAACTTCATGGACGGAATCGACGGGCTGGCAGGAATGGAAGCAGTCTGCGTATGCGTCTTTGGCGGTTTCCTGCTGTTCCGTGCCGGCGCTGCATCTTATTCGCAGCTTTCGTGGTCGCTGGCCGCCGCGAGTCTCGGCTTTCTGCTTTGGAATTGGCCGCCCGCCAAGATCTTCATGGGTGACGTGGGAAGCGGATTCCTCGGATTCACACTGGGCGCACTGGCGCTTTTCTCATCGAATTCAAATCCGGGACTTATTTGGCCCTGGTTGATCGTGCTGGCGGCTTTCTTTGCGGATGCGACCGTGACTCTCCTGCGCCGCATATTTTCGCGCGCGCGTTGGTACGAGGCTCATCGCAGCCACGCTTATCAACATGCCGCTCAAGTGTGGGCCAGTCATGCGAAGGTTACGCTGGCGGTCGCCGTAATCAATATCGGATGGTTGTTTCCGCTGGCATGGGCCGCGTCCAGATTTCCGCAAGCTGCACCCGCATTTGCCGTCGTTGCTGCCGTGCCACTCGTGCTTATAGCACTGCAATTTGAAGCGGGCCGGAAGCAACCTTCTTCAGATGTTGTCCTTCAGGATTGATTTGATCGGCAAATCATCCATGGCTCCGCATGATGTCCTTTTCCCATCTGTGTCATTCTGGAATGTGAGTCTCCCATCATGAGCAAGCAACCAGGTTTTCTCATTCGGAACATCACGGTACGCCGGATTCTTATCTGGGCGACGCAGACTGGAATCTTCGCCGCCTCGGCCGTGGCGGCATTTCTGCTTCGCTTCGATTTCAGCGTTCCGGCATACTATCTCCGCTATCTTCCTTATGCTCTCGCGGTCTGGCTGCCTGTCAAGTTCATCGTCTTTTACGCGGCAAAGCTTGATCGAGGCTTTTGGCGTTATGTTTCTGCGATCGATTTGATTCGGATTTCAGTTGCCAATGGCGTTGCTTCAATCATTGGCTTTTTCCTCATTCATCTGCTGGCGCCGTCGGGATTCCCGCGATCACTCTATGTGCTCGATCTAATGGTTTGCTTCTTCGGCACCTGCGGCCTTCGCCTTCTGGCTCGCGCAACGTCGAGGCTCAGCTCACAAGCGCGTAATAGTAAAACGCCGATGAAGAGGACCCTGATTTACGGGGCAGGCGACGCCGGTGCATCTCTGCAATGGGAAATTCGCAACAATGCGAGGCTCGCTTATCGGGTATGCGGTTTCATTGACGACGACCCCGCCAAGCTGGGTCTGCGCATCGCCGGCGAGCCAGTGCTCGGAGGAGGCGATACAATCGGAACGCTTGTTGCGCGCCACAAAGTAGCAGTCGTTCTCATCGCCATTCCGTCCGCGACCGGCGCCGAAATGACGCGAATTCTGGAGTTGTGCCAGGCTGCGGAAGTTGAATTCAAAACTGTGCCCGGACTTGGCGAGGTAATCGAGGAACGTGGTTTAGCCGGTCAGATCAGGGAGGTGGCGGTTGAGGATCTTTTGGGGCGCATTCCAGTGCACCTGGAAGAAGACTCAATCCGAAGCACGCTGGAAGGAAGAGTTGTTCTCGTTACGGGCGCGGCAGGATCAATCGGCTTCGAACTTTGCCGGCAAATCGCACGCTTCCGTCCTGCAGGGATTGTCGGATTCGAGATTGCAGAATCTTCTCTCTTCGAAATCGATCAGGAAATGCGTCACGCGTTTCCCCTCGTTCCGTTCTATCCGGAAATTGGAAGCGTTCAGAACCGCGATCGCCTGAACGAGATTTTTCGGAAGTACAAACCCTCAGTGGTTTATCATGCCGCTGCCTACAAGCACGTTCCTTTAATGGAAACGCATGTGTTTGAGGCCATCGAGAACAACGTCTTCGGAAGTTACAACGTCGCTGTTGCGGCGGCGGAGCATGGCGTTGAAGATTTTCTGCTAATCTCGTCGGACAAGGCCGTCCGGCCGACAAACGTGATGGGCGCGACGAAGCGCATTGCCGAACTGATCCTGTTGGCGTTGCAGAACGGCCGCACCAAATACGTGGCCGTCCGTTTTGGCAACGTGCTCGGCTCGAACGGAAGTGTCATCCCGATTTTTAAGAAGCAGATTGCAACCGGAGGGCCTGTCACTGTCACGCATCCAGAGATGCGCCGCTTTTTCATGACCATCCCCGAGGCTTGCCAGCTTGTACTGCAAGCTCTGGCTATCGGTAAAGGCGGCCAGATTTGTGTTCTCGACATGGGACAACCCGTGAGGATCGTCGATCTCGCCAGGCAGCTGATTCTCTTGTCGGGGCTCCGGCCCGAAGAAGACATCAAGATCGAATTCACGGGTATGCGTCCTGGCGAAAAACTCTCAGAGGAACTCAGCACCATGCTTGAGGACACGGTGCCATCGAAGCACGACAAGATTCGAATCTTTGTCGGCGACGGGTTTCCAGAAGAAGACATGCGGATTTGGCTCGAAGCTCTGCGCGAAATCTGTGCGGCCCGGGACATCGGCCGTTTGGTCGTCGCGCTTAAGGAGCTCGTGCCGGATTACAGTCCAAGCGTCCATTTGCTCAAGCGCATCATGGCGCGGCAAGAACTCAGCCGCGCCGCATTGAACGCGAATTGACTTCCGTGAGAGCTCGAATCAGCCCTCGGTCGCGATCCGTTGCTGATCCGATGGCTTGGCGGATGAGTCAGATAAACTAGACGTTTCGCTCTTCCGTTCTTGCGCCCTTAAACGCTTGCGTCCTGCGAGCCGCGGCGGCTCATCCCTCTTATTCAAGCAAGTTCAGCTCGTCGCGTTTCTTAGGCCGTCGAGGGCGTCGGCTTACGCCTTGCGGCGCATTTATTTATATTGCCAACGATTGGGTTGATACGATGATTCATTTTCATGTGTCTGTAAAGCCAGAAGTTGGAGAAAGGCGATTTACAGAAGCTTCTGGGATATACTTGCAGTGTCGCTCAGACAGCGTTGATTGGGGCGTTTCTGACATTCGGCGACTCCCGTGGCTCGCATCGCGACCGGAATGATTGAGGCTTTTCTTGATTTGGTTAGTTCTCATCGGAGCGTGCGATGTTCGATAGCCCCTGGCGTGTTCTGCATGTTGTCGCAAATCATGAAAAGCGGGTCGCAAGGCATTTAACGGCGCGTTCCCTTGAGCACTACCTTCCT
This sequence comes from uncultured Occallatibacter sp., assembly GCA_964468605.1. Classification (GTDB taxonomy): domain Bacteria; phylum Acidobacteriota; class Terriglobia; order Terriglobales; family Acidobacteriaceae; genus Telmatobacter. Next base: position 59,862 of record CAYYKV010000003.1, read on the forward strand.
CTTTACGCAGTCCGCTCAAAATGGACTGATCGAGTAGTCGATCTGGAGCGCCCGCTCTTTGCCGGATACGTCTTTGTGCGATTTCCCCGCGAGGAACGCATTGCTGTTGTCAGCGCGCCAGGTGTCCTCCGTTTGCTCGGAAGCGGTGTTGGCGAAACAGTGAGCGCTGCCGAAATCGAGAGAATTCGCGAGGGTCTGGCCACCGGATGCATCTTGCGCCCTCATCCCGCGGTCTCCGTCGGGGAGTTTGTGCGCGTGCATCGAGGCGTCTTCGCAGGGGTCGAGGGAATTGTCACGGAGCTTCGACATCAGTGCAAAGTCATCATCACCCTCGCGGCGACCAAGCAATGCTTCTCCCTGGAAGTGGATTCTGACGACATCGAGGTCCTGCGCAAGCCGGTTGTCAAGGAAGTGGAGACTGCGAGCGAGAAGTCAGCAGCGGCTCGTTCTTAGCGGGTCAAACCTAGAGCCTTCCGATTCATCGGCGCCGTTGTCGGCTGAAAGTCAACGTCTGGAAAGTTCGGAAATGAAAAGCGGGCATATCTCATTCGAGATATGCCCGCTTTTTCTTTTGACTCGATGGCCGCTTGGTCAACCCAAGCCTATGCTGCCTGCTCGCCGCCCTCAGGTTCTTCCGCATCCTTTTTCTGTTCTTCGAGCTGCTTCTCCAGTTCGGCGCGCTTTTTGGCCTTGAGGTCGGCACGCTTCTGGCGCTTGACTTCGAGTTGCTTTTCCGCGCCCAACAGTTCGATGAACGCCTTGGCGGCGCCGTCGCCTTGCTGGAAGCCAGTGCGAACGATTCTCAAATAGCCGCCGTTGCGGTCGCCGTAGCGCGGAGCCACGACATCAAAAAGCCGCTTGACGGCATCGTCAGTGCAAAGAAAGGCGTGCGCCTGACGGCGCGAGTGCAGATCGCCCTTCTTACCCAGGGTAATCATCTTTTCGACGAGCGGACGAACCGCCTTGGCCTTGGCCACGGTTGTCTGCACACGGTCTTCTTTGATAACGGACGTGACCAGGTTGCGCAAGAGTGCGCGGCGATGGCTGGTGTTGCGTCCGAGTTTGAATCCTGCATTGCGATGGCGCATGATGAAAAACTCTCTTTCGGTTAACTTCTAGCTCCTGGCTTCCAGCCTCCAGCTTGAGCGCGGAAAAACTCGCATTCCGATTCAAGCACAAAAAACGCTGGAAGCTGATTGCCGCTTTAAAAATTCTCTGTCTCCGTGGGCAACTGGAGATCTACTGAATCCAGCGGCTCCTCTTCATCGTCGAAGCGGCCATAGCTTGCGGCCAGCGCCGTCTGCGGCGGAATGCTGGTTGGCCCCGGCACCGCGTTACCCTGCTCGTCGATCTTCATGCCCAGCGACAGGCCCATCTGCGCCAGGATTTCCTTGATCTCGTTCAGGCTCTTGCGGCCGAAGTTCT
>CAYYKV010000004.1:0-55239 GCA_964468605.1 uncultured Occallatibacter sp.
AGCAGAGATAAGGATTGGTGGAGGGATCGGGGCAGCGGAACTCGATGCGCTTGGCTTTCGGGCTGGTGGAGTAGACGGGAATGCGGACCGCTGCCGAGCGATTGCGCTTGGAGTAGGCGAGATTCACGGGAGCCTCAAAGCCGGGAACGAGGCGACGATAGGAGTTCGTAGTGGGAGCGGCGATGGCCAGGAGCGCCGGCGCGTGCTTGAGCAGGCCGCCGATGTAATACTTCGCGGTCTGGCTGAGCAGCGCGTAGCCCTTGGCATCGAAGAAGACATTCTTGTCACCCTTCCACAAGCTCTGGTGGACGTGCATGCCGGAGCCGTTGTCGCCAAAGAGCGGCTTGGGCATAAAAGTCGCCGACATGCCGTGCTTTTTGGCGATCATGCGGATGATGTATTTGTAGTTGAGAAGATTGTCGGCCATCTTGACCAGCGGGCCGAAGCGCATGTCGATCTCGCACTGGCCAGCCGTGCCCACTTCGTGATGGTGCACTTCGCACTTGACGCCCATATCTTTGAGCGCCAGGATGATCTCCGAGCGGATGTCCTGCAACTGGTCGGAGGGCGGCACCGGGAAGTAGCCTTCTTTGTGACGCAGCTTGTAGCCGAGGTTGGGGCACTCTTCGCGGCCCGTGTTCCAAATGCCTTCGTCGGAATCGACAAAGTAGTAGCCGCTTTGCGCGTTCTGGCCGTAGCGCACGTCGTTGAAGATGTAGAACTCCGCCTCCGGACCCCAGTAGCTCATGTCGGCAATTCCGGTTTTCTTCAGATACGCTTCGGCCTTTTGCGCCACATGGCGCGGATCTCGCGTATAGGGCTTGCGGGTGATGGGGTCAAAGACGTTGCAGATGATGTTCATCGTGGGCACGGAGAGAACCGGATCGACCACCGCTGAATCCGCGTCGGCGACCAGAACCATGTCGCTCTCATGAATCTGCTGGAAACCGCGGATGCTCGACCCATCGAAGCCGATGCCTTCCGCTTTGTCGAACAGGTCGTCCTCGAGGTCTTCCACTGGAATGGAAAAATGCTGCCACATTCCAGGCAGGTCGATAAATCGCAGGTCGACGATTTTCACGCCGGCATCTTTGGCAAGCTTCTTCACGTCATTCGGAGTACGCGGCATTCTAGTTTCTCCTTTCGCCTGGCGTTGTCACACGCCGGCACGAGTTGAATTGTGGAGGTCAAGCCAAACTGCGGCTTTTTTTGAAAAAAGTGAGATAAGGATAGGATTCCGCCACAGCCGCGCAATGAACAGCGGACATTTGGCTGAAGCGTTTGCCGAGCACCGGTCTAACGCAGTCAGGATAGAGGCCCGGAACTCGGACGCACCCTAGTGCCAACAGCATAAAGAATCCGTGAGGATTTGGGATTTTGGGGTGTGGAAAACCCGGCTCAGTGATGGCGGGAGATGAGAACCATGATGAGCAGAATGACGACCGGGATGAGCGCTAAACCGGCGTAGTAGAGGATTTTGCGGGAAAGCTGCGATTTGCGTTTCTGCCAGTTGAGGAGTTCGGGGCGCTCCTCGATCCCGACCTGGTCGGGGTGTTCAAGATCGTGGATGAACTCCCTTGCGGTGGAGTACCGATTCTTTGGATCCCGCTCAAGAGCGCGATAAATGATCTCCTGCAGTTGCGGGGAGACAGAAGGATCGGCCACGCTCGGCGGAAGAGGATGATTCAAGAGGCGGTCGTTCATCGCGGCCATGGGTGAAGGGCCGGAGAAGGGTAATTTGCCGGTGAGCATTTCGTAGAGGATGACACCCATGGAGTAGAGATCGGTGCGGCCGTCGCCGCGCTTGCCCTTTACCTGTTCCGGGGCGATGTAATTGGGGGTGCCCAGCATGGAAGTGAAGTTGGCGTAAGTGAGGCGGCGGGATGCCGTATCGCCGGCAATGCCGAAATCGATGAGCTTGATGTGATCTTCGTCATCGACCATGATGTTCTCGGGTTTGAGATCGCGGTGGACGACGCCGTTCGAGTGGATGTAATCGAGCGCTTTGAGAACCTCGATGGCGATGCGGATGGCGCGGTCCTGGGGAAGACGGCCTTCGTCGAGGATGTCGCGCAGCAAGCGGCCCGGGCACCACTCCATGACCATGTAAATGCGGGAATGGTTCTCTCCGCCGAAGACGCGCATGACGTTGGGGTGGTCAAGGCGCTCCCCGATTGCCGATTCGCGCTTGAAGCGGTCGTAGAGGATGGGATCGGCTTCCATGTCGGGGTGGGGAATCTTGAGGGCGACCGTGCGCCCGTCGCGCGTATCGGTGGCGCGAAAGATAGTGGCCATGCCGCTCTTCGCGATGGCCGCGTCGATGCGGTAGGAATCGAGCTCCGCTCCCGGCTCAAGAACATCGAAAAAACCCATCGCGACCTGCACTCCAATCTGGGCTCTCTCTACTGTATCGGGTATGAGCCCCTGAAACAGAAATGACCTTCCAAAATCGGGGAAGGGAACAGCGTTCAGCAACAGGAGCTTTCTTATATCGGCAGCCTATAAGGCCGGCCGCGATACATGCCAACCTGTTCCACCGAGCGCACGCGAATCACCTGGGCGGTGGTGTTGTCGCCGCCGTCGATTTCGACCGCGCGTGCGACGAGGTCGTGGGCGATCTGGTTAGCATCTTTCTTTTGCGAAGCGATGGAGGCGATCTCGGACTCGCTCATTTCGTCGTGCAGGCCGTCAGTGCACAGGACGAGAACATCGCCCGGTTGCAGGCTGAGCGCATTCGTATCGGGAGAAACAAACATCTCAGGCCCGACGGAGCGGATCAGTGCGTGGCGGGAGTCGGAGGAGGAAATATCGCCGGCAGAGATCAGGCCCATCTTGAATTGCTCGTTAACCAGTGTGTGGTCCTGCGTGACCTGGCGGGCCACGCCGTTGCGGACGAGATAGCAGCGCGAATCGCCCACGTGCGAGACGACGGCCTGATCGTAGCGCAGGGCGCAGGCGACCAGGGTTGTGGCCATGTTCTTGCCGCGGTACGCGGGCTCGAGCCTGCGGTTATGCACGGCCGTATTCGCGCTCTGGATGAGCCGCGGCAACAGGCTGATGAGCATCGCACCAGATTGCGCCTGGGCAAATTGCTCAGTCATCACGGAGACGGCCGTCGCGGAGGCGACCTCTCCCAGATCCATGCCGCCGACCCCATCGGCAACGACGAAGAGAAAGCCGTGAGAGCGTCCCTGCTGGCGGGTGGAAGGGATAAAGGAACCCATGGCGTCTTCATTGTTCTTTCGGACTTTGCCGAAGTCGCTCGCCTGGCCGAACTGTACGTCCAACATATGCGCCGCCGCGTAAAGCATCTCGCGCATCGAGTGGGGGAGATGCCGTTCTTTAACATCTATCAGGGGTGAGGCCCCAAAAACAGCAATGGGTGGTTGCCTCTCCCCAGCCTCTCATAACGAGGCCGAGGAGAGGATCCACCCTGGTTGTTGACCTGGTTGACGAGTTACCCGCTAGGCGTCTTTTGAGGCTAGTAGCACCGATTTGCCCGATGACTTCGATGATCGCAGGAAGTAAATCGCTCCGTAGATGCCCCAGAGGGCTGCGATGCCCAGCGCGGTCAGTGGCTCCATTTTGGTGCCGAGGTTGAAGAATGGGCCAACGGCGTAGAAGACCATGCAGATCAGGTTCGCAATCAAACCGAATCCGGGAATGAGCGTGTGCTTTAGCAGACTGCGGTCAGCCCGCCCATGGTAGGCGATGATGCAAAGCAGGCAACTGAAGCCGTAGAGGATGAAGGTGCCAAAGTTTGAGGTGAGAGTCATGGCCAGTAGCGAGTTGGGCAGCGCGGCCATCTTGGCGTTGGTGGTGTAGCCGAAGGACGAAAAGATACCATGCGGCAGGGCGGCGATGGTGGCGTCCGACGGAGCGCTGGCGTCTCCGAATTCGAGCGAGACGCAAATGACACCGATGACGGCAGCGATAACGGCCAGCGTCCAGATGGCGCGGTGCGGCGAGAGATTCTTGGAGTGCAACATGCCGAAGTGCTCGGGAACCTCGTCGTCCTTGCCCATGGCGTATGTGACGCGTGCGCCGGTGTTCATGCAGCTCAGCGTGGTGCCGATGAGCGCGCAGAAGACCGTGAACGCCTCAACCAGCATGAAGTACTTGCCATGGCCCTGGCCAAGCAGTGCGTCGCCGACGATGATCATCATATCGCCGATGGGCGCTGCCGAGCCGACTGCGGTCGTCATGGTGTACCCGGAATTGAGAAAGTAGTTGGCACAGAAATACTCAAAGAGGTAGCAGAACAGCCCCTGAATCAACAGCGACGCAATGACGGCGATGGGAATGTGCTTGGTCGGATTTTTTGCCTCGCCTCCCATCGAGGTGACCGATTCGAAACCGACCAGCAGGAAGATAGCGACCGTAGCCTGAAGGATCAACCAGCTCCACTTATGGACCCCGATGACCGAGGCGGCGTTGGGATGGGTGAGGAAGTTGCCGGTGGAGTCGGTTGTTGGGTAGGTGATGACATAGGGAACGGGCTTCCCGGCCGCGTCGAGCAGAGGCAGCGGATTGCCGCTCGAGTCGCGCATGGTCGATCCGTCTTTCGCCGTGGCGAACTGGTAGTTGTAGGTAGCGAGTGTTTGCGAATCGTATTGATAGGCGGTGGGGCCGGTGGTGCCGTCAGGATGGCTCGCACGATAGCCCAGCGCAAGAACGCTGAAGACGATCAGGGCGGAAATCTGGATGACGTTCACGGCGATGTTGACGCCTGTGGAGGCTGAAGCGCCCTTGGAGGCGATCCACGCGATAAAGAACGAGAAGATAATCGCGATCAGGCCTGTGAAGACCGGTCCGGGGTTGGAGCCGCTGATGAAGTTGGGATAAAGGAAGCCGACCACGTAACCGGTAAAGATGCCGGTAACGGCCACCATCACGCCGGTATACACCCAGTAGTAGAGGTGCGAGCCCCAGCCGACAATGAATTTGGAGATGCGGGCGTATTTGAAGGCCTTGTCTTTGGAGAGCATGGCCTGCTCGGCGTAGTAGTAGCTCGATCCGGTGCCGGGATAGAGCTTGGAGATTTCTGCGTAGGAAACCGCGGTGGCCAGGCAGAGCAGCAATGAGGTAAAGATGCCGATCCACATGGAAGGGGCGGTCGATGGCTGGCCGGCAACGCCGGTACCGGCCTGGATGGCAAAGGTGAGCCATAGGAAGGCGCCGGGGGCGATCATCGCCATTGCGTTCGCGGTCAAGCCGGTGAGGCCAAGCGTGGCCTCCATCTGAGGTGCTTTCTGATCTGCCATGAGCATTCTCCTGAGATTTTGAATTTCGCTTCGCGGCTCCCGGTGGCTGACCCCCGGGAATTTCTCACATTGGAGTGGGCGGCGTGCTCACTCGGCGGGGAGACCTATCGAGCATCGGCGCTGCTTGCTGCGGGACCTGCCGGCAAGCCTGGTTAAGCTTTGGCCGGCCCCGGTTCAGTTGTGGTAGTGCGAGTCTATCGATCGTCCCATGAGGGCCGAATAAAGTCCCATCAGGACGAAATAAGGAAACGCAACGATTTAGCGCTTTGGTCCGAAGAATGCGACGAAGGACACCGTAGCCGTCTGCTGCTGCCAGGTCGATTTGTTGGCCAGCTTGTTAAAGTACGTTCCGTCGGAGGAAGCGTCGCAGCGGTACTCGACCCGCATCAACAGGCCTTCCACCCACTTGTACTCATAAGTGAAGGTGCCTTCAATGAGGTCTTGTTTAAATCCGGTCTGAAAGCCGTCCGGATCGTCGAAGTATTCACCGCGAAGGGCAATGGCGTTCTTGGTGCTTGCCTGAACGTGCACTGCGCCTGCCGCGCCCCACCAGTCATGCAGCAATGTGTCGCCTTGATCCGCGATTGCATCCCGGTTGGAACCGTAGTCGTAGTTGATGTAGGCGTTGACTTTTCCGGGCGGCGTGAGCAGCAGCGTCGCATCGACAAGGTTGCGAAGTCCACTGGTTGTGTTGTAGTTCTCGGGACCGACCAGATAGTTTGCGTCGATGGTGAACTTCGGCTTTACAAAAGCGCTGGTAAATGCGCCGGAGACGCCGCCATTCGACTTGGAGACGTTATTCCAGCCGTTGAACAACTGAAAGCCGATGGTTTCGAATTTCCCTGTGGGCAACGAAGTGCGTGCGCCAAAATGCCAGTAGGGGATTGCGTTCACGAAGAGCAGTGAGCGCGAGTAGTTCCAGTTGCTCATCGACTCGATGACTTCCGCACCGGCCGAAGTGACCCACTTGCCGAAGTCCAACTCGAAGCCTTTGGCCTTGGGCGGTTTCAGGCTAACGTATGCCTGCTCAAGGTAGGGAAGCTGCGATGCGACAAAGGTGGTTGTCGTCGTGTTCGACGCGGCGTTATTGATCAGGTCGTTGGTGCGGCCGTAGATGAAATCGATATCGGCGCCCACCGGATCGGGAGCGTGGTTCAGCGTGAGCTTCGCCGCGCTCAGTTCGAACTGATCGGTCTTGTCGTCGAAGTTATAAAGCTGGTTGATCTGGTCGTAGCCATCTGTCGTGTTTGGGCGGTTGAAGTTGAAGCTGTAGTAGCCGTCGATGAATCCGCTGAGATCCATGGGGCCAGCGCTCCACGTGGGTGCGGCTGCGGGAGCGGCCGGAGCCGGCGCCGCGGCTGGCGTCTGTGCGGGTGCAGCGGAAGACGAATCTGCAGGCGCCGGCGCCGGCGTTTGCGCACCGGCCGTGAGGGCGATCGCCATCGCGGCTGCAGCCATTGATCGAAGGATTACAGGTGTGTTCGAGTGCATCGACACGATACCTCCAAGAAAAGATTTGTGCGTGATGGGAAATGACTCTGGGACACTCTAGGCGCGCGTCTACACGACCGATCGAGCGCCTTAAGTGGGCGTCAATAGGCGGCACTGCGATGCGCACAGTTGAGGTTTGGACTGCCAGCGACCAAGGCCGGCAATCGCGTTATGGTGATAGGCGCCCTAAATCGGGTCAAGCGAACTATCACCAGTAACGCAAAAGAAGCATAAAGATTAAATGATGAAACGAAAAAGATTTCAAATAGGCGGATTTGAAGTTGGATTGATGCGTTTTGTTTTCAGGGCTTGTCGGCGGATTTGAATTCGCTTGGCCGCGATGCCACGGAGCTGGCCCGTGAAGAAGAGGCGAAGAACCTGATAAACTTTTCTTTTCCCAACCCAGCGCCTGATAGCTGAGGGGCACTTCGACATGGATTCGAAGCCGCGCCCTGAAATAGTGAAAGACGCATCTCGGGTGACTGAGGTTCTGGATTTCATCTCCCGTATCAACCCTCATACGGGCCAGTTTGCCTTGGTGATTTCGCAATTGGAAGGTGAGTGCCGGGTTGACAAAGAGCGATCCAGCCAGGTCGGTCATGTTGTTTGGCTCGCCTCGCGGCTCCGGCTTGCGGGTGCTCCTGTTTACGCTGGAGTGCGCCCTGGGAGTGGTAGCGGTGATCCTGGTGGCTGCGCTGGCGCATTGGTCGCCGCGGTTGCTTCCCGTGGCTGCGCTACTTTATCTGCTCATCGTTGTACCCACCGCGCTGCTTTGCGGATTCTGGCAGGCGGTGATTGTATCTCTGTCCGCGGTCGTGGCGCAGAGCTGGTTCACCGCGCACCAGCGGGATTTAGCCATGGCCGCCAATCCGACCGCATCCGTCACATTGCTGGTCTTCGTGCTGGTGGCTCTCACCGTCAGCCGTCTATCATCGCGAGTTACCAATCACGCGCGGGAAGCCGAGTCGCGCGGCGGGCAGATGGAAGATCTTTACGAATTCACGCGGCGAACTCTGCAGATGGACCTGCACGTAGAGCCGGGGCCGCAACTGGCTGAGCTGGTGCACGAGATTTTTAATCTTGAAGCGGTCGCCGTTTTTGACGCCGACCTGCACGATGTCTACACGGCCGGGTTCTGGAGCGTGGACCCGCAGGAGATGGCGCAGAACGTCTACTATTTCGAGACATCGGACGATGATCCGGAGACCGGGATTGGCCGCCGCGTGGTGCGGCTGGGGACGGTGCCCGTGGGCAGCCTGGTGGTACGCGGCGACACCAGCCCTTTGACTAACAACGCGATTGCTTCGCTGATCGCGATCACCTTCGATCGTTACCGCGCCTTCGCCAATGAAAGCCGCATCGAGACAGAGCGCCGTACCGAACAGCTTCGCGCTACAGTGCTCGACAGCCTGGCGCACGCGTATAAGACTCCGCTCACCGCCATTCGCGCGGCTTCAACAGGCCTGGGAGAGATGGGCCGGCTGTCCGCGGGCCAGGCGGAGCTGGTGGGACTGATCGACGAGCAGGCCGGGTTGCTGGGCGAGTTAACCAACCGCCTGCTGACCACGGCGCGCCTCGACGCGGGCGAAGTTGCAATTCATGTCGCGAGAGTGAGCGCGGGTACGATGATCGAAGAGGTCGTGGCGACGCTCAAGGATCGTCTGGCAAGCATGAAGGTTGCCATCGAGGTTGAGGACGAGAGCCTGGTGCTGAGTTGCGACCAGCAGTTGATGACCATGCTGCTGACCCAGTACATTGACAACGCGTGCAAATACGCAAATTTCGGCAGCACTGTCACCATCCGCGTGCTGGTGGCCGGGGCCGAGGCGATTTTTTCCGTGCACAGTTTTGGACCGGTGATTCCCATGTCGGACCGCGAGCGAATCTTTGACCGCTACTATCGCTCCTCGACGTATGCCGACCGTGCCCCGGGCACGGGAATCGGGCTGTCGGTAGCCAAGCGGGCAGCGCAGATTCACGGGGGCTATGTTTGGGTGACCAGCGATGAAGAGGAAGGTACAACGTTTTTTGCCGCAATTCCGCTGACAACGGAGAAGGAGAGCACGTGATAACGCAGTCAGCGATCCGCATCCTCGTGGTCGACGATGAACCGGCGATTCGGCGCGCGCTTCGGCCACCGTTGATGGAGCTTGGATTTCAGGTGGTGGAGGCCTCGCGCGGCGAAGAGGCGCTGCAGGCGCTGCGCAACGCTCCACACGATGTTGTGCTGCTCGACATCAATATGCCGGGCATCGGCGGGATCGAGACGCTGAGGCGGATTCGCGCCTTTGCGCCGCGGCTGCCGGTGCTGATGCTTACCGTGCGCGACGACGAAGAGGACAAGGTGGAGGCGTTGGAATTAGGCGCCGACGACTACGTGACCAAGCCGTTCAGTATGCGCGAGCTGATCGCCAGGATCCGCTCGGCGGTGCGCCGCGCGCGCGCTCCGGCACGGCCCGAGGATGCGCCGATCGAGATCGGCGAGATTCGCCTGGAGCTGGCCAAACGGAAGGTGACCAAGCGCGGCGCGCCGGTACGCCTTACGCGCAAGGAGTTCGACATCCTCTACTGCCTGATGAGCCGCGCGGGGCGCGTGGTGACCTACGCCAAGCTGTTGACCGCGGTGTGGGGCGCGGAAAGCCGTGAAGAAGTCGAGTACCTGCGCACCTTCGTCCGCCAGTTGCGCAAAAAGATTGAGGACGACCCGTCGAATCCGTTGTATCTGCTCACCGATGTTTACGTAGGCTACCGCTTCGCCGACGCGCAAATGTTCCAGGACGGATCCGCGGTGGCGGGTGAGGCGGAGGAGGATAAACACGAGCCAGAGGGCGAGCACGAGCCGAAAGACGCTCTCTGATGCAACTGCAGGCGACGGCTGCGATTCGAACGGCGCGCTCTATTCGTCGTAGTGCAGCAGGCTGAAGACGTCGTACTCACGAAAGCGCTCGCGGCCTTTCAGGAAGTCGAGCTCGACGGCAAAGCCCAGCCCGGCGATCACGCCGCCCAACTGCTTCACCAATTGCACCGTGCCCTCCATCGTGCCGCCGGTGGCGAGCAGATCGTCCACCAGCACGACACTCTGTCCGGGCGCGATGGCGTCGGCGTGGATCTCGAGCGTGTCCGAGCCGTACTCGAGGTCGTAGGTGACGCGAACCACCGGCGCGGGCAGCTTTCTGGGCTTTCGCACGGGCACGAAGCCGGCGTTGAGACGGTAGGCCAGCGCGGGGCCGAAGATAAATCCGCGCGCCTCGATGCCCAGAATCAGGTCAATGTTGCGCCCGATGTAATGAGCGGCCATTGCGTCGATGAGTTGCGCGAAACCCGTCTTGTCCTTGAGCAGCGTGGTGATGTCGTAAAAAAGAATTCCCGGCTTGGGGAAATCCGGCACGGTGCGGACAAGTTTCTTGAGATCCTCTACGTTGACGGGCTTTGCAATCTCCGGCATGGCGGTGCTTGACTCCAGTTCTCAGTGATCAGTTGTCAGTTGTCAGCTGTCAGCTAACAGTCTATCGCCAGAGCCCAGATCGAAGCCGAGTGCTAGCAATTAAGCAGGTGACGAGATTGGTGCACGACAGGAGCCGAGGGGAGGGAACGAGAGGAATGAATCCGAGGTTTGCAAACTGACCGCTGACAACCGTGCGGAGCGCTTTACCATGCGCCATCGATTTGAAAGGATGTGAGGTTTTCGGCTTCATTCTCGGCCAGAGCGTGTTCGACGATGCGGTCGACGCGCGCGCCTCGCGGGCCGCGGCGCAGGCTGACGCGAAGCTCGTCAAGGTTGCCGGCGTCGCCTGCCGCCATGACTTCAACATCGCCATCCTCGGTGTTGCGCACCCATCCGCGCAACTCGAGCTCTGCGGCCTCGCGCTGGACAAACCAGCGGAAGCCGACGCCCTGCACGCGGCCTTGAATGAGGAAATGAAGAACCATGGAGACGGACCAAAGCCAGTGTTGCAGATGCGCGCGAGCGCGCGCAAGCAGCAGTGAGTTCCGGGCCTGAATGCGCCGAGGGCTGCCTCGCGGGGATCGTTTGCGGCACGGCTCGCGCTACACTGGAGTTCGACATGGTCTTTGTTCTCGACAACTACGATTCGTTTACCTACAACCTCGTCCAGTACCTGGGCGAGCTGGGCGCGGAGGTCGTGGTGCGGCGCAACGACGAGGTGACGCCGCAGGAGGTCGAGGCCATGAAACCGGAACGGATTCTGCTTTCGCCGGGTCCGTGCACGCCGCGTGAGGCGGGGATTCTGGTTCCGCTGATTCGGCACATGGTGGGGAAGACGCCGATTCTTGGAGTTTGCCTCGGGCACCAGGCCATCGGCGAAGCGTTTGGCGGCAAAGTGATCCGCGCGGAGACGCTGATGCACGGCAAGACGAGCGCGGTGGAGCACGACGGCAAAGGGATCTTTGCCGGGCTACCGACGCCGCTGACTTGCACGCGCTACCACTCGCTCATTGTGGAACAGAAGTCGCTGCCGGCCGAGCTTGCCGTCACGGCGCACACGCACGAAACGAATGGATCGGGCACGGGCGGATCAGGCGCAGGCAAGGAACCGGTCATAATGGGTCTGCGGCATCGCAGTTTGCCCGTCGAGGGTGTTCAGTTTCACCCGGAGAGCGTGCTCACCGAGGGCGGCCACCAGATGATCCGCAATTTTCTGGACATATAGCCGATGATCCGCAATTTTCTGGACATATAGCCGATGCGCGCCGCCCTAAACGCCGCTTTGAACGCCGTTCCGAACATTTCGACCCGCCGCGCGAATCAGCTCCGTTCGCAGAAGTTCGTTGCCGCACTGACTGTCTGCGTTGCGTTCTCTGCGGCACCCTTTGCGGCTCCCTTTTCATTGTCGGCACATGCGCAGGCGCCCGCATCGCAGCCGCCCGCGCAGCAGACACCGGCCACACCTCAAGCAGCTCCAACAGCCCCGGCGGCTACGACCATGCCGGCGACCGCCCCCAGCGCGCCCGATGCAGCACCGTCGCAACCGCCTGCAACAAGCGACACGCCTCCCACGTTCAGGTCTCCACCATTGGCCATCGTTTCCCTCGACAGCACGATTCCCGGCTCCGCAGCCGAGGTTACCGGCGACCTGAAGGTCTTCAACCGCCGGGCTTTCGTCACGGGCAGCGGAACAATCACTGCCGGCGATGCGACAGCTCAGGTGACCATGCCCTACCGCGGCACGCTCCACGTTTGCGCGTCGAGCACGGTGAAACTCGCGGCAGATTCAAGTGCCGCGCCGGGCGAGGTTCCGCCCCTGCTGATCGCGCTCGATCACGGTGCAGTCGAGATCAGCTTTGCGGCCAGCACCGCGCGTGAGCGCAACGCCGACACGCTGCTCACGCCGTATTTTCGCATCATGATCGGCGGCCCGAATGCGGCGGATGTAAGCGTGCGGATGGGCGACTTTGGCGACACTTGCGTGGATAACGCCGGAGCGAACGCGCCATTAGTCGTGGTGACCAGCGTGTTCGAGGGAGGGCTCTATCGCGTGCAGCCCGGACAGCGGGTGATGTTCGAGCACGGCATCCTGTTGAAGGTGGTCGACCAGGAAAAGGAGCCGTGCGGTTGCCCTCCGCCGTCAAAGTCCGAAGCCAACGAGTTTCCGTTGGCGCAAAGCGAGGGGCTGGCGCCGGCTTCGCCGCCAACAACCGTAGCAAATCAAACCCCGGGAAGCGGCCAGGCAGCGACGACTTTGGTTTACAAGGGCAGCGAACATGCGCCGCAGTCGGTCACGATCCCGCAGCCTGCTGCTTCGCCTGTCACGACAGGACCAGGAACTCCACCTGCGAAATCGTCAGGGTCGCAGAAAAAAACCGGATTCTTCCACAAGATCGGGCGTTTCTTCAAGCGCATCTTCGGCGCGGAGTGAGTTGCCGGTTCAATTACTGAGCCGGCCCGTTGGGGATGATTTGCGAGGTCGAACCGAAGCGATGATAGTCGGTGAAGCTGACCTCATTAATACGCCGAATTTCCCTATCGCTCATATCTCCTCTGGCTTGAGATTTGACCAAGGAGATCGCGATGCTGTGCACGGGGCAGATGTAGCTCTTGCCGTCGATCTCGATGGGCCCGTATTGCACCGAGATGTCGGCGCGCGTGATTGGGTCTGAGGGCTTCAGATCCGACTGGATCGTGAAGCGCAAAACGGCGCCGGTGGCTGGATCGAGATACAGGTTCCCGTGGTAGCTGGGTGTTCCGTGATAGGAGTCGGATTCTGAACTGGCGGATTTGGCGTCGGCACCGAAGGTGACAGCGGCGACGGTATCTTGTGAGCCCCGCACACAGCAGTAATTCACCCAATAGTGGGAAGCAGCAGGCGGAACCTCGTAGTGATAGACGGCAACCGGGCCTGCAGCAGACTGTTCCCAGTGGCTCCACTTCAGGGTGCCCTTGAATGCGTCAGTGAGAGTAATCCCCAGGGCCGGGCCAAATTCACCGATCGAGACCAGCCCCGCAGGCAAGGATTCTTTCTTGGGCTTGGCGCCAGAGGAATCCGGCCGAAGATCCAAGACCTCCTGTCCATTGCGATAGACGATGTGGTTGCTGAAGGTTCCCGCCAGATGCAGATCCGTGTGCGGAGCCCAGCCGCTATGAGTCACCGACAGGGGCATGTCATCGAAGCTGTCGGTGACGCGCGTCGCCAGAAATTCCGGCATCTGGTGCAGAGTTACTGCGACAAAATTGATGGCGGATTTCAACATGGCCCGCTGCACGGCAATCTCCGGCGGGGCTTTCTCGAGTAATTCGCCAGCTGGCGGCTCCAGGAAAGCTGAGGAATCGGCGAGCAACTTCAAAGAGAGGGCGGTCTTCGCGCCGGGCTTGAACTCCGCCGTAAAGCGGTCGAGAGTCGGCTGAGTCAATTGTTCGGTCAACTCCAGGGAGTTGAGCTGCTGCGCGCGATCACCATCGTTGTTGCCGGCCGTTTGCTGCGCAGCCAGCATCTGTTTCAACTGCTCGACGGTAACACTCTGAACGGCAGCACAGCAGGGAGATATCATTGCCAATGAAATTGAAAGAAGGATGAACTTCCGCATCTTCTCACCCCGGCAATCCAGTTTACATCTGCCGCGCGCGCTCGATGGCGCGCAGTAGATTCTTAAGGGTTCAACTGTTGCACCGCACAGGGAATGCGCCGGATGACCTGGCCCGGCTTGTTGAGCTGAAACATAAAACTGCATTGCAGCGCGTCATTCCCCGTTGTGGCTCCCTGATAGACATACACGGTCTTCGTTCCCGGCTGATACACGAGCAACGAACTGGTCGGGTTGATTCCGGTGAGTTGGAATTCGACGTCGCCTGCACTTGATTGGTAGGTCGACGCATTCACCGTGCGACCCGAGCCAAGCCAGAACCCCAAGGCCAGCACTCCCAGAATCGCCAAGCCGTTTCTCGTCCACTCCCACACTTTTTCCATTGCGTCCCCCTGATACGAATGTCTTTCCTCAAGGACGCAAGGGCAGTGGTTGCCGCTCGGGATCTCCGGAGTGAGTGCGCAGAAAGACTGCGCTATATCTCCCTCGCGCGCTCAATGGCGCGGATGACAGCCTGCGCTTTGTTGAGCGACTCCTGATGTTCGAGCTCGGGCACGGAGTCGGCGACGATGCCCGCGCCGGCTTGCACCGAACCTCTTCCGCCAACCGAAAGCATGGAGCGGATGGCGATGCAGGAGTCGAGATTGCCGGAGAAATCCGCGTAGAGGACTGCGCCGCCGTAGGTGCCGCGCCTTGCGGGCTCGAGCTCCTCGATGATCTCCATGGCGCGGACTTTGGGAGCGCCGGAGAGCGTGCCGGCAGGGAAGCAGGCGCGGAGCGCGTCGACCGCGGTCAAATCGGGCCGAAGCTTTCCCTCAATCGCGCTCACGATGTGCATCACGTGGCTGTAGCGCTCGACGAACATCAGCTTGTCCACTTTGACGCTGCCGAAGCGGCTCACGCGGCCCACGTCGTTGCGGCCCAAGTCGACGAGCATCACGTGCTCGGCGCGCTCCTTGTCGTCGTTGAGCATCTCCTCGGCCAGTGCGTCGTCTTTGGCTTCGGTCGAGCCTCGGGGTCGCGAGCCCGCGATCGGCCTGTACTCTACCTTTCCCTGATGCACACGCACGAGCAACTCGGGCGACGAGCCTGCCAACTCAAGGGGTTTCTCCAAACCTTTTGACTTTTTGGAGGAGATTTTTGCCGATCGCGCCGCCCTCGCGCCCAGCGGTCCCTCGGGCGCGAAGCGCAAAAAGAACATGTAGGGGCTGGGATTGACGGTGCGCAGTGCGCGGTAGACCTGAAAGCTATCCACGCCGGGATCGATGTCGAAACGCTGCGAGACGACGACTTGAAAAGCGTCGCCCGCGCGGATGTATTCCTTGGTGCGCTCGACCGCGGCCAGATAGTCCTTCTTCGAGGTGCGATGCTTCACTTCGAGCTTCGACGATTTGCGCGACTCCTTGGGGGCGAGGTCTGGAAGCGGCTGCGCTAGGCGCTTCTCCAGCCGGTCGAGGCGCTTGACGGCGCGATCGTAGGCCGCGGCAGCGCTGCCCTTGGTGACATCCGCCGTGACCACGAGCATGATCTCTTTGCGCACATGATCGAAGGCGAGCACCTCGTCGAAAAAGAGCAAGCAGGCGTCGGGTACGTGCAGCTCGTCTTTTGCCAGCTCGGGCAACCGCTCGATCTGGCGCACTGCATCGTAGGCGAAAAAGCCGACGGCTCCGGCGGTGAACGGAGGCAGCCCATGGATACGCGCGGGCTTGTGGCCGCTGAGCGCATCGCGGAGAACGGAGAAGATGTCGCCCTCGATCCGGGTGGTTTTGCGGCCCTCGGTGATCGCGATCTGGCGACCGCGGGCCACAATGCGCTTGAACGGCGTGAGGCCGATGAAGGTGTAGCGGCCAACCTGCTCGCCACCCTCGACCGATTCGAGAAGAAAGCACTCGCGCTCAGCCCATGCCGCGCGCAAGAAGGCCGAGACCGGAGTTTCGAGGTCGGCCATGAGGGTGCGGCAAACGGGCACAAGGGTGTGCGTCCGTGCTAGGTCCAGGAATTCCTTGCGACTGGGCTGGGCGGATCGCTGAGAGGCTTTCACAGCCTAAGTGTAACTGCTGGTGCGCGGTGAGGGCCTCGCGGATGTTCCCAGCCTGGACCCTCAGGTTCGCAGAGCAAGCCGGCCAAAACCAATGGCCTGAACCTGTGTCCTGGCGGCTTGACGCGACCCCTGATGTGGCCTAGACTCACTGAGGTTTGGGCTAATGGGCCCTTGCAGGCGATCCGAACGCTGCCGCGAGAGAGACAGTGAGCCGCGCGAGTTCGAGACGCCGGACGCGAAAACCCGAGAGAAGATCGCTGCCTCGACTATATTCTTGAGAAGCGGAGCTTGATTCCGAATCCGGAGTGGCCGGAATGGCAGCGGGAGATGGAGATCAGATATGGCAACCGGAAATACCAGCGTCACGTTGGATCAGGAAATCAATCCATGGGAGGCGCAAAGCGCGCGCTTCGATTTTGCCGCACGCAAGCTGAATCTCGATGAGGGACTATGGAAAGTGCTGCGCTCGCCGTCGCGCGAAGTGATCGTTCACTTTCCCGTGGCCCTCGACAACGGAATGATCGACATGTTCACGGGCTTTCGCGTGCAACACTCCATGGCGCGTGGGCCGTGCAAAGGCGGAATCCGCTACGCTCCCGATGTGACGCTGGACGAAGTGCGCGCACTGGCAAGCTGGATGACGTGGAAGTGCGCGGTGGTGAATATTCCTTTCGGCGGCGCCAAAGGGGGCATTATCTGCGAGCCCCACAATATGAGCAATGGCGAGCTGGAGCGCATGACGCGTCGCTACACGTCGGAGATCATCGAGTTCATCGGACCGGAACAGGATGTTCCCGCGCCGGATGTGAACACGAACGAGCAAACCATGGCGTGGATCATGGACACCTACTCCATGCACATGCGGAAGACGGTAACGAGCGTGGTGACGGGCAAGCCGCTGAACATCGGCGGCTCGCAGGGACGCATCGAAGCCACGGGCCGCGGAGTGATGGTGGTTTGCATCGAGAGCCTGCGCCACCTGGACATGGATGTCGAGGGCTGCCGGGTCATCATCCAGGGATTCGGCAACGTGGGATCGAACGCCGCGCGACTGATGCAAGAGCAGGGATTCAAGATTGTGGGCATCGCGGAACGCGACGGCGGCCTCTACAACTCAAGCGGCATCGATATTCATCAGCTGCTCGAGTACAAGTATCGCAACAATACGATTCTCGGATTCCGCGGCGCCGAGGCCATGCCCAGCGAAGAACTGTTGCTGGCCGATTGCGAGATTCTGATTCCCGCGGCGACCGAGAATGTGATCACCAGCCGCAATGCCGATAAGGTGAAGGCGCGCATCATCGTTGAGGGCGCCAACGGGCCCACCACCGCTGTGGCCGACGAGATCCTGTCGGAGAAGCGCATCTTTATCGTGCCCGACATTCTGGCCAACGCCGGCGGAGTGACCGCGAGTTATTTTGAATGGGTGCAGGACCGCCAGGGGTTCTTCTGGAAGGAAGCGGTTGTGAACGAGCAACTGGAGAGCATCCTGCGTGACAGCTTCGATGACGTGGTGCGCTATGCCGATGCGCACGACGTGAACAATCGCATCGCGGCCTACATGCTGGCGATTGATCGCGTGGCGTACACCATCAAGCAGCGCGGGTTCTACGCGTAGCGCATCGAGCACGAGGCAACAAACATGGCGGGAAGAGCGCGGAGCTTTTCCCGTCATTTCTTCTGGGGCAATTCAGGAAGCGGCCGCGCGGTCTCCTCCAACGGCGCCTGCCAGCCGGAAGCGACTATTTCGCTGAGCGCGCGGATTTGTCTCCGGTGCAATAATGGAGTGACGCTACCAGCGAAGAGAGAGCGTGGCGCGGCCCGAGATGAATCTGCCCAACTCCATCACCATGACGCGGATCATCATGATCCCGCTGTTCCTATGGATCCTGTCGCCGCATTTTCCCTGGGCTGGACCGAGCGGTACGCAGGAGATTCTGGCGTCGATTCTCTTTGTGCTGGCCTCGATCACCGATGGCCTGGACGGGTATCTTGCCCGCAAGCGCGGCCAGATCACGACGATGGGCATGCTGCTCGACCCGCTGGCCGACAAGATCATGGTGACGGCAGCCTTCGTCGCTCTGGTTGCGTACAATCCGCAGGTGGTCAAGGTTTGGATCGTAGTGGTGATCATCGGCCGCGAATTCCTCATTTCCGGCCTGCGTTCGATTGCATCTTCTGAAGGATTCACCATCACAGCCAGCGAACTGGGAAAACTAAAGACGGTCGTTCAGATTGTCTCTGTCACGTCGGCCATCCTGGCTCATCGCTGGGATCATTGGCAGATTGGCGTAATCACAATCCCCGTGTATTGGTACGCCGTCGCGGCCATCTATTTTGCCGCGCTGGTCGCGACCATTTCGGCGATCGATTATTTCATCGGCTTCTGGAAGAAGATCGACCACGCCTCCAGCGACCGGCGCAAGGCATCTGTGCTTTCGCGGGGCAAGAGCGCGCGCATATCGTAAGAACAGAGATCAGACAACAAACCGCGTTCGATTATTGGCCAATTTCATACCGTACAACAGCCAGCGCCGTTTGGTACGCGTAGCGCGCATTGGTGTTGGCGATTTCCGCCTCGGTCTGGTTGAGCTGGGCCTCGCTGATTTCGACGATGCCGCTAAGTCCGATCTTGTAGCGCGCCGAGGCCAGGTCAAGCGCGAAGTTAGCCTGATCGAGCAACTGCTTGGTGACTGCGATGCGCTGAAAAGCGGTTTGGGCATTCAGAACCGCCGTGCGCACGTCGCGCGCGATCGTGTCGCGCAGGTTGCGCACGTTTTCCTGGGCGGCTTGTGCGCGCAGTTTGGCATTCCGGGCTTCGGCGTTGTAGAGAAATCCATTGAAGACTGGAATGCTGATGTTGGCCCCGGCAGCACCGTACCAAGAGGATTCGATCTGATCGACGCGCACCGGCGTGCCCCCCACGGCGGCCATGGCAGAGACTGTGGGGAGCCACAGGTCGTGCTCGGCGGTGGAGAATTGGCGAGCAGCGATAAAGTTGTCGCTCATCGCCGCTAGGTCGGGGCGCGCGGTGAATGCGCTGCTCACCAGCGCTTCGGGATCATCGGGGGCGGGAGGCGGGTTGCTGTTGGTTTCGTCGAAGAGAGCATACTGCTGATCCCGGTCCGAGCCGAGCACGTCGTTCAATGAGGCCATCGCGGCCTGTGCATTGTTCTGGGCGTCGAGCAGCAAAAGCTTGGCCTGCGAGAGTTGAACATCGGCGAAACTAAGGTCGAGATCGGAACGAATCTTCGCCTTGGTCAGGGCGCCCACCTGATCAGCTGTGGCCTGGCGTTCGGCAACAGTCTCCTGAGCCACCTTGAGCACGGCCTGCGCGGTGAGCGCCTCATAAAAGGCCTGGTCGACGGTCAATGTAATGTCGAGTTCCGTCGCGCGCTCAGTTTCAAGCTGCGCCTTTGCCGTGGATTGCGCGCTGAGGACAAGGTTGTGCGTGCGGCCGAAGTCGGTAATCAACTGGCTGACTGTGAGCCCGCCTGCCGCTCGGTCGTAGATGGAAGGATTGTTCAAAAATCCGGCGGTGATGCGGCTATTTTCGTGGGCGTCGACGGCGGTGAGATCGCCAAGTGCAGTTGGCATCTCCGCCGATCGCACTTCGCGCGTCACCTGCGCCTGAGCCAGCGCAAGCAAACGCGCCACACTGATGTTGGGATTGTTTCGAATTGCCAGCTGCTCGGCCTGCGCGAGCGTGAGCTGTGGCCCTGCGGGCTGCGCGGCGGGCTGAGCGCCGACGGAGGGTACTTGCGGACTTGCGGCTGGAGCCGGTTCCTGTGCCAGAGCGGCGATAAGCTGCGCGGAAGGCGCGTCGGGGAGCGAGGACTGTTGCGCCGGAAGAGCCGCTGATAGCGCCGTTAGGATTGCAGCGCAGGCGGCGACAAGGCGCGAGTTGTTGAGCTGCTTACTCATGGCCAACTCCCTCCGCGGCGGTTTGGGCGCCGCGACGGCCGTGGATAAGGAGATATACGGCCGGAACGAGGAAGACGGTGACGACGACGGAAGCTGTGAGCCCGCCAATGATGGCTCGGGCCAGCGGCGCGTACTGCTCGCTGCCGGCTTCGAGGCCAAGAGCGAGCGGAATCATGCCCAACAGCGTGGCCAGCGACGTCATCAAAATGGGCCGCAGGCGAACCCGGCAGGCCGTCACCGTCGCTTGTAAAAGCGGCTCGCCCTCTCGGTGGAGAATTCCGGCGAACTCGACGATCAGAATGCTGTTCGAGACAACGATGCCGGCCATCATGATGACGCCCATGAGCGACATGATGTTGAGCGTGCTGCCGGTAAGAAGCAGAATCAGAACCACACCTGCGAGACCCGGCGGAATGGCCAGCAAAATGATGAATGGATCGACAAACGAAGTGAACTGCGCCATCAAAATCAGGTAGACCAGCAGAACGGCGATAATCAGGCCGTAGCCGAAGTCGTGGAAGGCCTCGTTCATGCTGACAACGGCTCCGCGCATCTCGATCACCG
The DNA here is from genome assembly GCA_964468605.1 of uncultured Occallatibacter sp. GTDB lineage: Bacteria > Acidobacteriota > Terriglobia > Terriglobales > Acidobacteriaceae > Telmatobacter. The sequence continues at coordinate 20,323 of CAYYKV010000004.1, forward strand.
TGTTGCGGTCATGTTGCGCGTCGGCCAGGATGCGATCGATTTTCGCTCCCACCCCTTGCAGCGCTTCGGATTTGGTGGACACAAAAATGTCGATGACACGGCGAATCTGATAGTGGTCGACTTCGGTGGGCGTGTTGATCTCCGAAATGTCAGCGACTTCACCTAGCGGAACGTAGCCCGCGGCGTGGTCGCCGGACGTGCTCCCTGGAGCTGGATCGGCCCCCTCCCCCTCCTGCATCGGCGTGTAGCCGGCGGGCCGAACACCGCGCAGCGGAATGTTCTTCATGTCTTCGAGAGACATATTGTCGATCCACTGGTTGGCGTATTGCACGGTGACCATGTAGTTGTTGCCGGTCTTGGGATCGATCCAATAGCTTGGCGCCACCATGCCGTCGGAAGTGAGGGCTGTAATCACGTCGTCGACCACGTCCCGCGCCGACAAGCCGATCAGGCTGGCGCGTTCGCGGTCGATGTTCAGAGCCAGGCCGGGGTAGTTTTCGCTTTGCGGAATGTAGACGCCGCTCACATTGGGAAGGGACTGGATCTTCGCGGCCAGTTGGCGCGCCAGATTGTAGGCACTGTCCATGTCGTTCGATTTGACCTGAATGTCAATGGGCGCCGGAAGTCCCTGGTTGATGACACCGTCGACGAGGCCGCCCGCCTGAAAATAGGTTGAGAGCTCCGGCATTTGCTGTGAGAGCTCAGCCTGCACGCGGCGCATGTACTCATAGCTGCCGACGCTGTGGTCTTCTTTGAGGCTTGTCTGCACGAAGGCCGTGTCCATGGACGCGTTGGTGGTGTAGATGGCCGAAAGGTCAGGGTAGACGCCGATGTTGGAGACGATCATGCCCAGGTCTTTCGGCCTCACCACGGTGCGAATCACGTTCTCGACCCTGGCGATGTAGTCGTTGCTCGCCTCAAGACGCGTGCCGCTGGGCATGCGCACGTCGATGATGAATTGGCCGGGGTCAGTGCGCGGAAAGTAGGCGCGCCCAAGGAACGGAACACACACGGCCAGAATCAGCGCCAGCCCTCCGAGCATGACGGCGGTGGCGAGTCCCGGTCTGCGCAGCACCTTATACGCAAACGCCTCATAGCAGTCGAGAAGCCGCTGAAAGTGCCGGTTGAATACGATCAGAAAACGTTTGAAGAAGTTTGGCTTGCTTCCTTCAACGGCGTCGACGTCACCTTCGTGTTCCTTGCCAAGCGGGTCCTGGCGAATGAACTTCGCGCAGAAAAGAGGCACCACTGTCATGGCGAAGAAGTAGGATGCGAAGATCGAGAGCACCACTCCCAGCGCGAGGGGCGTAAAGATGTACTTGCTCACACCGCTGAAAGAAGTGACGGGGAAGAAGACGATGGCGGTCGTGAAAGTGGCGGCCAGCACAGCCATCGAGACTTCGGTGCCTCCCTCCGCTGCGGCAACAGGCGGCGATTTGCCCAGCTCCATGTGCCGGAAGATGTTTTCGAGCACGATGACGCCGTTATCGATAAGCCGCGAGAAGACCAGCGCCAGTCCGCCCAGAATCATTGTGTTGATGGAACCGCCCATGAAGTTGACGATCAGCAGGCAGACCAGCATGGAGAGTGGAACGGCGAGCAAGACCGCAACCGTGGCTCGCGGGCTGCCGAGAAACACGAGAATCATGACCCCCGTCATCACGAGCCCGATGACCGCCTCGCGCGTGACGTTGGCGATCGCCAGCTTGACGAAGACCGACTGATCGAAGACCACGGCGGTCTTCAGAGTGTCGGGAATATCGACGAGCTTCTTAACCGCTGCCTTGATGCCGTCGACAATTTCGATGGTGTTGCTATCGCCGCCCTGCTTGAAGATGGGCACGTAGACAGAGCGCTGGCCGTCGATGCGCACGATGTTGTACTGCAATGCGCCGGAGTCGACCGCCTTGCCGATGTCGCCAACCAGCACCGATGAGTTGCCCGTCGACTTGAGCGGCATATCGTTCATCGCGTTCGCATCGGGAAACTGGCTGTTGGCGTAGATGTTAAAGTCCTTGGAGCCGATGCGCACGTCGCCGGCGGGGAGAATGAGGTTCGAGTTGTTGACCGCGGTCACGACGTCGTTCAGGCTGAGGTTGCGCGCTTCAAGCTTGAGCGGATCGACGTAGATCTGAATCTGGCGATAGGTTCCTCCGTAAGGCTGCGGAACCGACGCTCCCTGCACGTTGGAGATTTGGTTGCGCACTTCGAATTGCGCCAGATCCTTGAGCCGAGTCTCGTTCAGGCCCTCGCCCTTGAGCGTGACCAGGCAGACGGGCTGCGTTGAAGCCGTCATACCCAGTACGACGGGAGGCAACGTGCCGGGCGGAAGGCGGCGCAGGTCGGCCATGGCGAGGTTGGCAATATTGCTCAGCGCCGCATTGGGATCGGTGCCCGGCTTGAAATAAATCTTGATAAGACTTACACCCGTGAGTGAACGCGACTCGCTGTGATCGACATTAGCGGCGAGTGTGAAAAAGCGCTCGAAGGTGTTGGTGATATCGGCTTCGATCTGCTCCGGAGGCATGCCGTTGTAGAACGTGGCTACAACGACCACCGGCATGTCGATCGGGGGGAAGAGGTCGACCGGCATGCGCGCCACGGTCACCGTTCCGACGAGCATTACGATGAGGCAAAGCATGAGAATGAAAAACGGATAGCGCAGAGCAAAATTCGGCATTATTGACCTCCTCCGCTTGCCCCGGCTTTCAGGTCGATCATGCCGCCCGACTCCTGCACGGTTTCAGATGCGGGTGCGGATGCGACGATCGAGCTCACCTCTTCGTCGTCGTGGTACTTGTCCTGCCCGCCGATCAACACACGATAGCCGGGCTCAAGCCCGCTGGTTATTTCGGCCAGCTTCGAACCCTGCAATCCAACCTGAACGGTGCGAATGTGAACGCGATTTCCAGGGTCGAGCGCATACACCGTCTCCTGCTTTTGCGCATTCAGCACCAGAGCTTCAACGGGAATGGTGACCACATTTTTCACGCTGGCGAGTTCGAGCGCTGTGTTGGCATACATTCCGGGAGAGATGGACAGATCCTTGTTGTCCACGTCTACTTCGGTTTCCATGGTGCGCGTCTCGAAGTTCACGTCGCGCGTGAAACGGACGATCTTTCCGGTGAAGGAGCGATTGATTGCGTCAACGCGAACCTGCACCTGGTCGCCTTCGTGAACGAATTTGACGTCGTCTTCGGGCACGGGAATCCGCAAGCGGAGCAGGCTGCTCTGCGACAGCCGGACGATAGGCAGCGCCTGATCATTGGAACCCGTGCCGCCCTGAATGAGGGCACCGGTATCGGCGTAGCGCCAGACCACTACGCCGGAGATGGGCGCAGTCACAGTGGTGTAGTTTTCCAGATCCTGCACGCGCTGATTGTCGCTGCGGGCCGCTTCAGCGTGTTGCTGCGCGCCCGCCATTGCGGACTTCGCGGCATCAACCTGCGCCTGCGAGCTAAGATCCTTCGCTTGCGCGTCGTCCAATTCCTGCTGGGCGATGAGACCGGGCCGCGTGGCGGCGGCTTGCTGCAACCGCACGTACTGCGCATGGACGGCCGCGTCCATTGCTTCAGCGCTTCTGAGCTCGTGCTCCGCGCGCGCAATCTCTTCCTGGCTCTGCTTGAGCTGGAAGGCGGACTCCTGAAGTTGAGCTTTCAGTTCCGGAACGTCGAGGACCGCGAGCGTCTCGCCTTCGTGCACAATGTCGCCGATGTCGACGTTGATGCGCTTCATGTAGCCGCTCACCTTGGGGTGAACGTCGACCATCTGGTAGGGCTGAAACTGTCCGGCCAGTGTGAGCATGTGAGAGATGTCGCCGCGCTGCGCAACAGCTACGCGGGCCGACGGCATCGTAGCGGCGCTTGCTTCGGGGCCTGAGCCGCCGGAACGGCATGAAGTGATAGCGATAACCGCGCACGCGGCCGCCATGGCGAGAAAACTTCGTTGATGCATTTCGAACCTGCTCCTGATTTCGCCACCGTCTACCGCCGCGGCGCGTGAAAATCATCGAGAATCGAACCGAGGGAGAGCGGGTAGCATCCGGTTGGATGCGGGCCGCCGAAGACTGGTTGACCATCGCCCGGTTACTGTCGCGTTTTCGACGCGCCTGCTCCGCGAAATGTTCTTCGCAAAAAACACCGAATGGCGGTGAATTCAGGCAGACCCATCCTGCGCGGTTCATCACGGCAGGAGGAACACGAAATCAGTAAGCGACGAAATGTGAATTAAGAAGCCGGCGGAGGCCGGAAGAGGTTGGAAAACGAAAAACCGGCAGCAGGGAATTGCGATAGATGGCTGACAAGAACCGCGCCGGGGGCCTGCACTGGGAAAGAAAGTGCGATTGCCAAATTCATCGGCGGCAGAGCCAGGAACGGTGCATGAGGATGTGCCGGATCGGGTGTGGGCACACCGTGATTTACGACTCTCGGTGCGGGCGCAGGTTGCGCTTTCGCGGCACGAACACTGCTGCCGATGCCACCGGCCGGCCCGTACCTGGCTGTCTTGGCTTCGATGGCAAAGAGAAAGGCCAGCAGACAGAGGCTGAGGGCAAGCGGAGTGCGCCGGCGAGACAGGGAAGCGGCGAACGATCCGGACATAGCCGCAGTCTACCATGCAGCCGTGATCGAGAAGTTATTGCAGGACGCCGATTGCGATCTCGATGTTGATCTCAGGCAGCGATATGAGCGTGTTGTGAACCAGGCAACTGTGCACACAGCGCATCATGGCTTCGGTTTGCTCAGCGGTTAGTGAAACCGGGCTCGTGACCTGCACGCGGAAGTGGCCCAGTCTCGCCGGCTTGAGCAGCTTTTCCGCGGTCACTGAAACTTCGACTCCGCTTTGCGCCAGATTGCGCGTTCTTAAGTACTCCGCGGCATAAAACGCCGCGCAGGAGCCGAGCGACGCCAGCAACAGCTCGGGCGGCGTCATGCCTGAGTCCGCGCCGCCATTTTCCGCCGGCTGATCGCAGGTAATCTTGTGTGTCCGCGCCTGAATCTCGAACTTTACTCCATCAATTTGACAGACCCGTACTTGCATACAGCCCTCGCTTCCCATCCCAACTAAGCCACAGGGAGGGAGATTTGTTACAGGTTAGAAGGGCTTTTGATGAAAAGATGTGACGGCCGACGCACGACACTGCGCGATGGGGGTTGCAAAGAATAGGGCGAGCCGGCGCGAAAGTGACTCTCAGGCTCTAGTCGGCGGCGGTGGTTTCAGTCACCGTGGCGGCTACCATGGCGCGAATGGAATCGATCACCAGATCGGGCTCGTCAAGATGAATCCAATGCTCGCTGTTTCGGGCGAACACCTGGCGAGTGCTGTCGCCGATACGGTCGAGATGTTCCTGCGAGAGCGCCGTGGTATTGGCGGGCGTAAGCACGGTGACCGGGATTTCACGGATTGGCGGAAGTGCGTCCATCTCCGTCGCGGTGGCGGGGATGGCGACAATATGACTGCGAATTCCGGCATAGAATCCGGGGCGCGACCAGTGCGCGGCGACCGCGGGCCAAACCTTGCGCGGCATCTTTCTCACTTCGGTCTTGATTCGTGTCAGGACGTGGAGTTTGTGAGCGCCGGCAGCTCCGACAATGTGGTCTGAAACCTTGCTGGCGCGGCAGAACAACAAGCTGACCAGGAGGCGCGCGACGCCGGAGGACGCTACCGGCACGGCGAAGCGAATCAGCCGTCGGCCCAAATCGATTTGGGATTGTTTCGAGGGGTCGAATGGCGGCCATTGCTCGGAGCGCATGGGATCGATGAGGACGACGCCAGCGACCTCATCGGGATAGAGCAACGCGTAGCGGCGCATCACCAGGCCGCCAAACGAGTGCCCGACGAGTACGAATGGCGGCTTGAGCGCGGCGCCCTGGAGCATCTGATGCAATTCAGCAGCAATGTTGCCGGGGGTGCGGGCGGTGCGGCAACGGCTGCTCCAACCCAATCCGCAGCGATCATAGGAGGCGGTACGAGCGGAGTCTGCGATCGACTCCTGAATGTGGCACCAGTTGAGATGGGTGGCGCCGATGCCGGCTTCAAAGAGAACCGTGGGTTCGCCCGCCCCCAGCTCCAACAAATAAAGTTTGGCGCCGTTCCCGATCGTTACCCAGCGGCCCGAACCGGTGTAACGACGCCGGTCCCGCCACCCGCCGATCGATTGATACAGAAAGCCCGCGATAAGGAGCAGTGCGGCGATCGCGACGATCCAAAGGGCGGCGTGCATGAGTCTCCTAGAAGCGAGTGAGCGAGGCCGGGCTGAAATCGGCAACGGTGAGTTTTGCCTTGGCGCTGCCGCGCTCGAAGATGAGCAATGTCGATCCTTGCTGGCCGCGCGTTGTGACCTCGATCTGATGCGCGAACCAGTGGCCTTCTTCCTGGCGCACGCCGTACGATGTGAATTCTTTCACGGCTCCGGTTTCCTTGACGGTCTTTTCCACGTAAACAGGAAAGCCGATGCTGGGATCGATCCATGTTTTCACTTGCGCGTAGTGCGTTCGATCGGCAGGGCCGGGGGTGCTCTTGATGACATCGCAATCGCGCGCGCCAAATTTCGCCTGGCCCTCGGAGGTTTGTCCGGGCCAGAAGTACTGCTGCTCGAGGAGGTCCTCGTAGTTGAATCCCGGACCGAGCGGATGAGTGCTCCACTTCTCAAAAGGCAGGATATGGGCGGATGCTTCGCCGGGATGAGCGATTTGAATCGTGCTGACGCCACCGGAAACCATCTCTAAAAGGATATGCTCACGCAGGTCGGTGTGCGTCGACGACGGCTGCCCAAGATCGACAAACATGCGCAGCATGCCGGGAAACCAGTGCGTCTTGATGGTGACGGGATAGTTCACGCGCGCGCCAGACGCGTCGATCGCAACCAGATGGCCGGTGACGCGAAAGTCTGCGTTTTCAATCTGTTTGCGAGCCGTAGCGAAGAGATCGTTGACGTTTGCGGTCTGTGCATACAAGACCGGAACCAGCGCGGCGATCAAGATTGGAAGGCGGGCCGCAAGGCGGGTCGCAAACCGGGCCGCATGCCGGGCCCTCATGCCTCGATCCTTCCGTCGCGGATGCGAACGTGACGCGGAGCGCTCGCAGCGATCTCGTTTTCATGAGTCACGATCACCAGCGTCATGCCGCGCTGTTCGCGAATGCCGTGCAAAATCTCCATGATGTTCGCCGAGTTGACGCTGTCGAGGTTGCCGGTTGGCTCGTCGGCGAGCAGGATGGCCGGATCGTTGGCCAGGGCGCGCGCGATCGCCACGCGCTGCCGTTCGCCTGCGGAGAGCTCATTGGGAAAATGCTTCATGCGATCCTTGAGCCCCATCTCTTCAAGCAACGCCGACGCTCGCTCAACGCGATGGTTGGCGCGCCCGCTTATCGCGAGCATGGCCACCTGCACATTTTCAACAGCGCGCAGCGTGGGCAGCAGATGGAACGCCTGGAAGATGAATCCGACCTGGCTGGAACGATAGGTGTCCAGATTGACCACCGTTCCCAGACGCGATCCGCGGAAGAACACCTCGCCGCTCGAGGGGATATCGAGTCCGCCCAGCATATGCAGCAAAGTGGATTTGCCGCTTCCACTCGGACCGCTGATGGCGACGTACTCGCCGGCTTCGATCGTGATGTCCACGCCGCGCAGTGCCGCGACGCGACCATCGTCGTAGCTCTTTACCAGCGCGCGCCCTTCGAGGATGGGGCTACTCATAGCGCAACGCCTCCACCGGCGAAAGCCGTGCGCCGCGCCATGCCGGGTACGCTCCAGCCACCAGCCCGGAGCCGATGGCGATGAGAAGCGACTCAAACAGATGAATTGGCGAAATGGACGTCGAAACCACACTCGCGGTCTGCGGCATGATCGAAAGAATGCGCAGAGCCGTGTATCCCAAAACGATGCCCAGCAAGCCGCCGGCGAAGCCCAAACCCGCGGCCTCGGTTAGAATGAGCAGAATTACGTGCCGACCCTTCCAGCCGAGCGCGCGCAAAATGCCGATTTCGCGCGTGCGCTCAAAGACCGACATGGCCATGGTGTTGGCAATGCCAACGATGCCGATGAACAGCGCAATGGACGAGGTGCCCCAGGCCACCGCGTGTGCGATGTCCACAATCTGGTTGTTGCCCGCGCGTTCCGCGGCAGCTTCGGCGCGTATGCCGGGCTGCAAGGCTTCAATTTCCTTCTGCGCCCGCGCGACGTAATTCGCATACGATTCGCCCGCCGGTGTGGGGCGAAGCCGCACATGAAATGCCGTCACTTTTCCTTCTCTGCTGGAGATGTTTTGCATCTGATCGAGCGGCATGATCACCGCTCCGGTTTCCAGCGCCGTGCCCCCGTGAAAAACGCCTGTAATTGTGAACGTCTCGCCCAAAATGGTGACGGTGTCGCCGACTTTCTTGCTCAGATTTTGCGCCAGCAGATCGCCCAGCACGACCTGCGGCTGGCCGGCGCTGAAGCGCCTTCCCGATGTGAATTGAAGCGAATCCATCTCGTAGGAATTGGCCGGCCATCCGTAAACCAGCGCATTCACGTCGGGCGTGAGATCGATCAGATTGAAGACCAGCGGCGCAACCGCTTCGACCTCGGGAAGCCTCTTGATTTTCTCGCCCAGCGACTCATCCAGCGAACTATTGAATAAGCTCGACTCGAGGACGGCGATGTCGGTGCCTGAGCTTTGGTACAGCCGCAACCATTCGTGTTCAAACGAGCGCGAGAACCCCACCAATGCCACAAATGCCCCTATCCCCATCGTAATCCCGCACAGGGTAAGGAGAGTTCTGAGGCGCCGGCGACGAAGGTTTTTCCAGGCGAATCCGGTGAACGATAGCTGCGAGGCCATAGCCTTGGAAGATTTCCTTATCGACACGGAGATTGAGGGGGTCCGTGAGCGCTAGTTTATCGGGCGCAGGGGCTTCTGTCCAACTTCGATTGTGCGCACGACCGCACTTCGAACATGCGAAGTCAACCGGCATTCGACAACCGCTGCGAGGATTCAAGCTGCGCGGGCGCGCGGTCAGGACGAGAAGAATCTGCGCAAGCCGGATCGCGACCATCGGCTACGGCGATGGGGCGCAAATCCCCCCTCGCGGGCGTCGAGCGCTGTTGCCGCAGCCGTTCAAAGCGATTTTGCGATGATCAGGTGGCAGGTTGCCGAGCCAGCGAAAGGGCCGGCGCACCTACTCGCGGTTAGCGTCCTCGCCCACCGCCGCCGGTGCCCTTGCGCGCCGTGTAGCAATCCCGGCAGTAGACCGGGCGATCGCCACGAGGCTCGAATGGAACGGTAGTAGGCTGGCCACAACCCGAACAAATCACAGGTGTTCCCTGTGAAGGAGCCGAACGGTGGCCGGATCCCCCCTGATCGGCCTTCTTTGCCTGGCGGCAAGGCTTGCATCTCTTTGGGGTCGAGTATCCGCGTTCCTGAAAAAACTGCTGATCGGCAGAGCTGAAGGTGAATTCCTGCCCGCAGTCGCTGCACGTAATTTGCATATCTCCGGCCATAAGACTCCTTGTGAGGGGATTGTACAGCCCAAACCGTGTTTTTTTTGCAAGGAATCTTTTCGTTTGGCGAAAGTTAAGGCAAGAAGCGGCCTTCCGGCGGGCCAAGGAGCCGGGTCGCCCGGCCACGGTATAGTTCATTTTGGGAAGCAGCTTAGCGCGGCCGTCCCGACTGGATCGAGCTCGAAGAACGATGAAGAACGCACCCAATCCGGAGTTCGAGGCCGATTGCATTCGCCGCATTCTGGCCGGGGAGAGGCATCTTTTTCACGATTTGATTCGCCCCTGCGAGCGCCCTATCTTCTTTCTCTTAATGTCGATCCTGCGCAACGAGGCCGAGGCCGAAGACGCGGCGCAGGAGACTGTCCTGAAGATCTACCGCAACCTGCACCTGTTTCGCGGCGAGTCGCAGTTTCGCACCTGGACGCTTTCCATCGCGCGCAACGAGGGCCTGGGCCGCCTGCGCAAAGCCGAAACGCGGCGCGAGGACTCGCTGGACGCGCTCAGCGACGACCAGACCGGCGACTTTACGCCGGCCATCCTGACCAGTTGGCGCGAGGTTCCGAACCTGGCTCTGGAGCAAAAAGAGCTGGCGGCCCTGCTGCGGCAGGCAATTGACGGCCTGCCCGAGATTTACCGTAACGTCGTGCTGCTCAGGGACATCGAAGAGATGGACGTCCGTGAGACTGCCGCTGCGCTCGGCATCACCGAGGGAGCGGTCAAGGTTCGTCTTCACCGGGCGCGTGCGCTTTTGCAACGCAGCCTGGCGCCGCGGTTGAAAGGCTTTGCACCCAGGCGGGGAAAGCTGTTTGGGTTAGGAAGATGAGGATCGACTGCAAACACGTGTGGGAGCACATCTCCGCCTACATCGATGGCGAGGTGGACGTGGAGCTGCGCGCCGAGATCGACAAGCACCTTGAGACATGCGAGATTTGCTCCGCAGTGCTCGACTCCACGCGCAACGTCGTCGTGCTTTACGCGGACGGACGGGTCTTCGAGTTGCCCGCGGGATTCAGCGAGCGGCTGCACGAGCGGCTGGAAAGGGAAATGGAAGTGTCCGGTCCGTGAGCCTGGCCCTAAGGGCGTAGTTTGTGTCGATGCGCCCTTAAGAAATCTCAGAACGCTGACGCTCCGTGGTTCACGATCGGATGCGAATAGATTTCGAGGCCAACCAGGAGCAGCGTGGCGATGGCCAGAGCCACCTGCAGCCGCTCTGACCAGCGCTCCTTCTTTGTGAGTTGCGGTTTGCGCCATTGCGACTCGGGCCGCGCGCGAAGATGCCAGACCCATGCGAGCACGGCGAGGTTGACGACCGCACCAATGACCGCAATCGAAAGCATGGGAATGCGAATGGCATCGCGGTGAAACGACAGCAGTGGCGCGGCGATGCCGCTGGCGGCAAGGGCTGCAACGCCAATTCCCACGCGAATGCCGTTAATGGTGAGGATGGCCGTGCACAAGCTCTGTAGCAGCGCCATCACCATCGCTGTGCCCGACAGCGCTCCCAATCCTTTTGTGCTCTCCAAACGACCTCCCGAATACGCAGACGCGCAATTGAGCCCAAATCGAACAGGCTCGAGCCGCAACAAGGCTCAGACCGCCCAAGGGCTCAAACAGAGTAGCGCACCCGGCGTGAGCCCGCCAATGGTCGCGCGGCAACCAATCGCCCGCAGCAGCTGCCGGCAATAGGATGACAATTTCACGGGCCAGGTTACGCCGCGAAGTGATAAATTCATCTTGCCGCGCGGTTTTCCCTGTAACTTTTTCCCGCGCAGGCACTCCAAGGTTGCGTACCACCGAATTCTGCGGGGTGGACGAATTGACCATCCTGCCTTCCCCAACCCGCGGAGCCCATCCGCGCCAATCCCAAACGAGGTCAAAAAATCTATGAAAAACCAGCTCAACGCAGTGCTCCTTTCCGCCGCGCTCGCCGGCCTGGCCGGTGGCAGCGCCGTTGCCGCACACGCGGCATCGCAAACCTCCGTCAACGCAAACTCCGCCAAGGTCATGAAGGCCGGTTTGCGCTACAGCGGTTCGAACTACGACACCGCCAAGCACTCCTGCAAAGGCAAGAATGACTGTAAAGGCCAAGGCGGATGCAAATCCGGTGACAACGGATGCTCCGGCAAGAACAGCTGCAAGGGCAAGGGCGGCTGCGCAACCGACGGCTCCCCGATGCCAGGCCTCGCTTAAGAAACAGTTGTCAATCGTCAGTGATCAGTGGTCAGCGCCTGGCTCTTCCGGTTTTCAACGGGGTGCTCGCGTGCTTTCCACTTTTCACTGACGACTCATCTCTTTCCCCTCAAGATCTGACTTCTGACAACTGAGAACTGTTTTTCATGTCCGGCAATCGATTCAATGCGTTTCAAGACCACGGCGTCGGCATCGGCCTGCGCATTCCGCACTACGAGCACATCTTCTCCCGGAAACCGGTCGTCGACTGGTTTGAAATCATCTCGGAAAACTACATGTGCGATGCCGGTCGCCCGCTGGCCACGCTCGATCGCATCCTGGAACAATACAGAGTCGTTCAGCACGGCGTGTCGATGTACTTTGGCTCGGTGACCGCGCCCGATCCGGAGCACCTGAAGCGCCTCAAGACATTGGTCCGCCGCACCCGGACTCCCTGGCTCAGCGATCATCTTTGCTGGGGTTCGGTAGATGGCACGTACACCCACGACTTGTTGCCGCTGCCCTACACCTGGGAGGCGGTCGAACGCACGGTGGAGCGCGTGCGCATGGTGCAGGATTATCTCGAGATTCCAGTCGCCGTCGAGAACGTGAGCTCCTACGCCGCGTTCACCGGCTCCGAGATGACCGAGTGGGAGTTTTTGACGGAAGTGGTAGAGCGCGCCGATTGCGGAATTCTCTTCGACGTGAATAACGTCTACGTTTCCGCGATGAACCACGAATTCAATCCGCTGGACTACGTGAACGCAGTGCCCGCGCATCGCGTGGCGCAGATTCACATCGCGGGCCACTCAAAATATGAGAAGTACATTCTCGACACGCACGATCATCCGGTGATCGATCCTGTGTGGCAGCTTTATGCGCGCGCCATTGAGCGCTGCGGGCCTACGCCCACGCTGCTCGAGTGGGACGACCACATTCCCAGCTTCGACGAGGTGCATGCGGAAGCGAAGAAGGCCGAGCGCTTTCTGCATCCGCACGCACCCGAGCTTGCGGAGGCTGCGAAGTGAGCGCGCAGGCAAACGCCCCAGTGAACGATCGTCCGATGGATCTGGCCGCATTGCAGCGTGAGATGGCTGCCGCAGTGATGCGGCCGCTGACGCCGGAAGAGAACATGCGCAAGACTGCGCCCGACGGGCGACCGATGACCGAGGTCGCAGAGTCGTTTATCGCACCGAACTCGCGGCTCACGGCCTTCGAGCGCCTGGAAATCTACAACCGGCAATATTGGTATCGCGTGCTGGGCGCTTTGGCGGAGGATTTTCCCGCGTTGCGGGCTGTGATTGGGAGCCGGCGGTTTGAGGCGCTCAGCATCGCGTATCTTGCCGAACATCCCAGCCGCTCGTTTACGCTGCGCAACCTCGGCTCAAAACTTCCCGCGTGGCTTGCTGCTCATCCGGAGCACACCGGCCGGCGTCATCGCCTTGCGCTGGACGTGGCCAAGTTGGAGTGGGCGTTTGTCGAAGCCTTTGACGCGGCGGAACTCGCGCCGCTGACGCAGCGGCAGATTGCAGCGCTTCAAGGGGAGTCGAAGCTCGGCTTGCAACCTTATCTGCAGCTGGTCGCGCTCCATTATCCCGCGGACGATCTGGTGATCGAATTGCATCGCCGGGAAAAACGCCAAACCAGCGAAGCGGGAGTCGCGCACGAGGATGAATCCGGCGCGCAAACTGCGGTGCCGAAGCTGCGGCCGCGCCCTATCTGGCTTGCCGTGCATCGCGTCGATCTGTCGGTGTACTATCGGCGAATCGGGCGCGAGGAATTTCAAACCCTTATTGCACTTCGTTCGGGTTCCCCACTCGGCGAGGCTCTCGAGGCCGGATTCGCCGGTTCGCGCATTCCCGAGCACAAGCGCGCGGAGCACGTGCAGGAGTGGTTTGGCAATTGGGCTGAGTTGGGTTGGATTTGCCAGGGTTGAATTTGCAAAGTTGATCTGCACAGCTTAATTAATCCAAATCGATTTGGGCGGCCTGATCGCAAAGTTTCGCCGCGATGCAGGTCGCAATCGCAAGGAGTTTTATGTCAGCTCTTGTACGAACCGCAATCGTCGCATACGGCGGAATGCGCGCGCTTCTCAACAAGCTGCAGAGCCCGCTGCTGCTTGCTATCCGGCTCTACTGGGGCTGGCAATTCGCAACGGATGGCTGGGCGAAGCTGCATCATCTCGATCGCGTTGGTCAATTTTTTGCCAGCCTTAACCTTCCCATGCCGCACCAAACTGCTCTCTTTGTGTCGATTATTGAGTTTGTCGGCGGCATTCTGCTCGCCGTCGGCCTGGGCACACGGCTTGTCGCGCTGGTGCTCTTCGTCAATATGACCGTCGCCTTCTGGACGGCGGAAAAAGACGCCTTCCTCGGCGTTCTCTCCAATCCTGACAGGTTTCAGGGCGCCGACGCGTATAACTACTGGTTTGCCGCGCTCCTGATCATGATTCTGGGCCCGGGACTTTTTGCGCTCGATACGCCGATCGGCCTTCGCCTCTCGCCGCCGGTCAGGGCAGTGAAATCTGCGGTATCATCGATCCGGACAATCTTCAAGTAAAGATAGGCGTCAAGTAAGGTTCGGGTCCCATGCGCATTGTCTACCTGCTCACGTCGCTCGGCGTGGGCGGGGCAGAAAAGCAGGCGCTGGCTGTCGCAGAGCGGACGGCCAAGCGCGGTCACACGGTTGCAGTTTTAGTGCTGATGCCGCGCCTGCACGAAGAATGGCCCACGGCGATCCGCATCCTTCATCTCGACATACGCAAGACGCCAGCAAGCATGTTCAGGGGATTTATGCGGGGGCGCGCGTTTCTACGCGAGTTCCGGCCCGACCTGGTGCACAGCCACAGCTTTCACGCCAATATCTTTGCCCGCTTACTTCGGCCGGTGTGCCCGGCTTTTGTTGCGCTCTCCACCGTGCACAACGTGTATGAGGGCCGATGGTGGCGCATGGTCGCCTATCGACTGACAGACGGATTGAGCCGGCGCACAGTCGCCGTAAGTCAGGCTGCAGCTGATCGCTTTATGCGCCTTGGCGCCGTGCCGCGTCGCAAGAGCTCGGTGATCCTCAACGGTATCGACGTTGATGAATTTGCTCCGGATCGAGAGAGCGGTGCGGGGATTCGGGCGGAACTCGGCATTTCTGAAGCAAAGGAAGAAGCCGAATTTGTATGGCTTGCAGTCGGCCGCCTCGCACCGGCTAAAGATTATCCGAATCTCCTGCGCGCCTTTGCTGAAGCGAGATCCTGGCGCGGCGATGCGCGTTTGTGGATCGCGGGCGACGCTGCGATCGGTCAGATCGCAATACTGCAGCAAATACGAAGCGAATTAGGAATCGGTGATTGCGTCCGTTGGCTCGGCCTGCGCCGCGATATCCCCGCGCTCCTGGACGCAGCCGACGCGTTTGTTTTGAGCTCCGCGTGGGAGGGCATGCCGCTTGCGGTGGGTGAGGCGATGGCCATGCAAAAAACCGTTGTCGCGACTGACGTGGGTGGCGTGCGCGAGCTGGTCGGCGACGCGGGCGTGGTGGTTCCAGCGAAGGATTCGTCCGCACTGGCGGAGGCGATGCTCGCGACCATGAAAGAGAGCAGAGAAGAGCTTGGAGCGCGCGGCCGCGCGGCGCGCAGGCGGATTGTCGATCACTTCAGCATGGATGCGACCGCGAACAAGTGGGAAGCGCTTTACGGTTCGTTGATTGCGGATCGTGAATCGTGAACGTTGTCGGCGATCGGTGGTCATGGAGCAGAGAACAGAGAGCAGGGAACAGGGAGCAAAGAGCAAAGAGCAGAGAACAGGGAACAGGGAACAGGGAACAGGGAACAGAGAATAGAGACCAACGGCAAATTCTATTCCCTAATCTCTGACCACTGACCCATGACCATTGTTCTCAAAACTGGAATGCTGCCTGGAAGAACACTCGCCGCGCTGCGGAGCTCGTCGAGAAGATTCCGCCGGCAAGTCCGCTTGATTTTCCGAACTGAGCGCCCGGGCCGTAATTCCCGGTGGCCGGATCGAGCGTGGGTTGAATGCCGCCCACCGGCTTGCCCAGGTCAATGTCGTTGAACAGGTTCAGGGCCTGGACATTGAAGTTCAGCGAGTACTTCTTCGCGTTCGAATTCGCGCCGCCACCGCCCAGGCCGCGAGGTCCGCCACCGCCACCGCCGCCGCCAAACGGGCCTCCGCCAAATCCGCCGCCGAAACCTCCACCACCGCCGCCGCCCCCGCCGCGACCACTCTGAGGCGGTCCGCCGGGCGATTCCACTTTCGGCCCGATCCCGAAGGTCCGACCGACGCGCAGATTCACCGCGATTGAAGACGGGCTATTGCCCAGCGAGATGGGAACCAGCTTCTCGCCGCTTTGCGGAACCACATCCAGGGGCCCAAAGCTGGTGAGCACGACATCGCTTGGGCTCGATGGCGCGGTCGCGTATGCAGGGCGGTCGTTGAAAAAACTGTCGCCGGTCAAATCGTACGGCGAAGTGACGTTATACGGCTGTCCGGCTTGAAAGACAAGAAACGGATTAAAGGTGATGGCCCACGGTGCGGTGTAGTTGCCCATCAGGAACAACCACTGCGGCCGGATAAACGAGGCACGCCCGTAATCCTGTCTCAGGTCGTTGGAGTTCGATGGGTTTGATCCGCCGCCGCCGTCGGAGTTGGCCCAGCTGCCCGCATAGAACCCCGTCAGGCTGAGCTTTGGCGAAAAGCGAGCGTTCACGTTCACAATCAACTGATTCTCATTGAAGACCGCCTCGGGGAAGTATTGCTTGACGATGCCCAATGATGGATCGGGGCGCGTACCGGTCAAGGTCGCGCTTCCATATTGAAACGTTCCGGGCAGATACGCGTTCGAGTCGCGCACCACAAGTTGGTGGAAGCCGGATGAGTGCATGTAGGTGAACGTGACCGTCGCCGCCTTGGTTACTTGCCGCTCCAGGCTTACGCCGAGCTGTTCCATGTAGGGCGAGCGATAGGTCGACGAGCGCGAGTAGATCTCCGGAGTCGTCGCGGTGCCCGTGCCGCAGGAGGACAAGCCGCCGCTGATCATGCTCAGGCTTGTGCCGTTGAAGCAGTTCGGATTGGCGATTGAGGTTTGCGTCTGGCTTTCTGCGGTGCCATTCAGCTCCTCCAGATTCATCAGGCTACCGACAGTAAACCGGTCGTAAAAGAATCCGAAGCCGCCGCGCAGCACGGTCTTGGGCACGGCGCCCTTCTTGTGCCCGTCGAGAGCATAGGCAAAGGCCACGCGCGGTGCCCAATCGTCGTGGTCGGCAATGTGGTTTTGCCCTTCCCAGCGCAACCCGCCGGAGAGCGTGAGCAGTTTGTTCACTGTCCAGTCGTCCTGGTAGTAGAGCGCGGCGTTGAACACGTTTCCCTTGAAGGCAAACGGGCCCATCGTATAAGTCAGCTTGGTTGGAACGCATCCACCCGTTTGTGTTGCAGGGCAGGCCGCAGCGATGTCCGCGATGGTCTCTCCGGCTTCCACGCCGTTCCAGGTGTCCACAAAGGCCGTGACCGACGGGAAGGTGAAACTGCCGTTGAAGTTTCCGTCCGTCGAAACCGCGTTCCGGTCGTCGCGGAGCCAGGCGCCGATCTTGATCGCCTGCTTGCCGGCGCTGAGCGTGATGAAATTTTGCAGCTCAAGGTGATCGGAGTGCGTGCGGGACGACTGGCTTCCGTTGCCGCCGCCTGAAAACGAGCTGGGCACGCCGAAGCTGGGCGCGGTGCTCACGGGCACGGACGAGGAGTTGGCCCGGTTGTATTCGAAGCGCGTCTCATTGACGATGCGGTCGCTGATCACCTGCGTGTCGTCCAGTTGAACGTCGTTTTCAGTGGAGTCGGCGGTGCTTGACGTTGTGGGAAGCGACGTCTGGCCGAGCGAGCCGCTTACGTTGTTGCGCTCGTATTGGTAGCGCATCGTGAGCGTGTTCTTCTGGCCCAGTTGCAGGTCGACGCGCGGCGAAACCGCCAAGTGGTTCGTCGGGCTGAAGAGGCTGCCCGCAACCGTGCCTGAGCTGACCGACCAGGTGTTTGCCGCCGCGTCGTATACCGGTCCGTCGGTAATCGAGTACACATTGTCGGTTTGCGTGTTCCGCTGCTCCACGCTGACGAAGTACGACGCCCATTTTGAGAAGGGGCCGCTTAGCGTGCCGTTGTACTGGAAGCTGTAGTAGGAAGGCAGATTGGCGGTGAATGGGTTACCGGTGTTGAAGACGTTGTCGTTTCCCTGGCTATAAACTCGCCCGTGCAGCTTGTCGGATCCCGGCTTGGTGAGAATCTCGATGCGCCCGTAGCCAATCTTGTCGAACTCGGCCGAAAACGGATTTTGATTGATGCGAATTTCGCGGATGGCGGACTTGGGCGGCAATTGCCCGCCAGTGAATCCGTCAATGTAAATCTGTCCTCCGTTGGGGCCTGCTGAAGGGCCGGCCAGAGCCGTCAATTCGCTGGACAACTCGTCGGGATCGTCGGACAGAGCATCGAGGTCGCTGCCTTTGAGCACGATCGAGTTGGAATTGGCGCCGGCCTCGGTGCTGACCGTTGGCCCGCCTTCATCGGTGACCACGACCTGTTGCTGGGCGGCTTCGATCGCCATCTTTATGTCGATGTTCTTGGTTTGGCCGGCGCTCAGCGGAATGGGCGCGGAGACGAATGGCGCGAAGCCCGAGAAGCTGGCCTCGATCACATAACTCCCTGCCGCGAGCCCGCGAACCTGGTAGCCTCCGGCGGCGTCGGCGGTCGCGCTGCCCACATTGTTGCCGGCGGCGGTTGTCACCGTCACCTGCGCGCCGGGAATCAGCGCGCCCGTTGGGTCGAGGATGTGGCCGTGCAATGTTCCGGTTGGCGCTGGCCCAACTTGCGCTGCGGATGCCGGTGCCGGCGGCGTGACAGGAGAAGCCGGCGTCGTTTGCGGTGCGGCAGCACCTGCAGGATTCGCCACGGGCGGCGATGCAGGCGCGCCTTGTGTTGGAGCAGGCTGACCAGGCGCTGCTTGATTTGCCGGAGGCTGATTCGCCGGAGCTTGACCTGCCGCCGATTGAGCCGCTTGCGCTGCCGGAGATGGATTGGCGGGCGTCGTTTGCGCCCGCGTTGCTGCGCCAGCAAACGCCAGCGCCAAGGCAAATAAGAAAGCGATCGACCAGTGCGATTTTGAATGCAAGATTCCCTCACTTGAGGATGATTGAAAAACTGATGGAATTACTGGGCGCCCGCCTCGGAATCTCCCGAACTCAGGCTCCAACTGGAGAGCAGGTCCTGCGCTTGCGGTGCTTCGAGAAGCGGTTCCACTCCGGCCAAAAGCTTCACCGCGCTCACGCCCGACGCATCTTCGGTGGCCACGATCATCACCGCTTCGCCTTTCTGTAAACTGGCAAGCTGAATCTCCGGCGCTCGTTCCAGCACGGTTTCGAAGTCCATTCTCGATGCGCCGCCTCCGCCGCCCTGGCTAAAGGTGCGCTGCGCGCCTCCGCCTGCTGCGCCGCTGCCCACGGGCCCTCCGCCCGGAGCGCCTGCACCTGCGCCGCCCGATCCGCCCTTGAGCCGCGCGGCCAGTATCGCGGCCATCGTGTCTGGAAGGCGCCGCAGTTGCGCATCGGCCGTGAATCGAATCGTCACGGGCTTCTTTGTGGCCAGATCCTTCACGGTCAGCGTAGAGGCGGTGGAGTCAGTGGAGAGAATCGTTCCTGCGATCGAGAGGAAGCTGCCGGAAACGATGCCGTCCGCCGCAATCGCGGAGCCGTCGGCGTTCTTCGTCCCGCGCGCCCACAACTGGTCGCCGGGCTTGATGGCAGTGATCGGCGCGGGCAGCGCCTGATCGAATCGCACCGAGCCGGGAGCGTAGCGCTTGAGCACCGTGGAACTGGTGGTATTCACGGTGACATCCTTCGTTTGGGCTCCTGCGCGCACGTTCACCTGAATGACGCCCGCGGCGGCATCGACGCTCTTCACCAGGCCATGCACTCCCTGGTTCCACTGCTCGGCTTCGGCTTGCTGCTTTTGGGCCACGTCGGACTGCTTGATGGCGATGATGCGCAAGGCCTGCGGCGTTGCTCCCGCTGCGTTGGGGTCGAGCGTCACCAGCACGCGATCGCCTGTTGCAATGCTCGCGAAATCGAGGACCTCGGCCTTGCTCAGGTCGGTCTGTCCCGGCGCGATGCGCTTCAGCTGCGCGGTTGCAGGAACCTCAACCGTGTTCACCTGTCCGGCGTCGGTCTTCACGGTCAGGGTGTCGCCGCTAATGGCCGTGACCGTGCCCAGGTAGCGAACGACTTGCGTTTGCGAGGGCGGTGTTTGCGCCTGCGCCATGGGCGCGGCTGCGGCAACGAGCGCCGCCAGCGCCACAAGGCTGGTCACGCGCATCTTCGTTCCAAATCGCATAAGTTCTTGCTCCTCAACGTTTGAGCGCCGGCGGTGAAGAAACACACCCGCACTCTTTTCCTAGACGAATGACCTCGGCAAAAGGTTGAAACGGCGTCCCAAAAGCAGAGATCAGGGATCAGTGAACAGTGCTCAGCAAATACAGGTTGACGCCGGTTCCCGCACCTGGACCCTCGTCCCTGATCCCTGACCACTCTCCTATTTCCAGGTTCCCAGCATGCGCCGGACGAGCACCAACTCGCCCAGATGGTAGGCGTTGTGATCGGCCACGAGCAGCGCCTCGCGCAGAACAGTTTGCCCGCTTCCGTGCGGAATGCGCGCGAACAAATCGGTCGCCGGATTCGCGACCAGATCGCAGGTCGCCTTCAGATCGCGGCGAAAAGCGCGCACGCTTTTATCCCAGGCTTTTTCATCGGGCGGCGCGGTCGTGGCCGGCCAGTAGCCACCGGGCCATGCGGGCGATTGGTGGCCGGGATTGCGCGAGAACTCCAGAATGTCCCATTGCGCGATGCGCAGGTGCTCCAGAATCTCCCACGGCGAGTGCGCGGCGCCCCTGGGCCGCTTGCCGCGCAGCGGGGTTGGAAGGTTGCGGACCGCCGTATCGAATTCCGCGTGCGCGTGGCCGCCGTTGAGCAGTTCGAGCAGGTGATGTCTCAGACCCGCATCGCGGTCTCGCGGCGCGGAGATTTTCTTCGTTGGCATTTGGATTCTCCCGGCGCGGAGCGGATTCGAAACGACCTCTCCGCACAAGAGGCCGCACCTTCCAAAGGATTCGTTTACGCCTGCGGCCGATGCAACAATTCTCGTGCGCAGCTCGAAGCCCTTAGCCTGTAGCTAAAGGTCGGACCTTCTGGCTACCGGCTACTGGCTAAAATCGCTCGCTGCGCTGCAAAGATCTCCCTCAATCCCGCCTCCGCCAGATCGAGCAGGCCGTTCAATTGCGCCCGCGAGAAGCTACCCTTTTCGGCTGTGGCTTGTGTCTCGACCAGCCCGCCATCGGCTGTCATCACCACGTTCATGTCCACCTCGGCCTGCGCGTCTTCTTCGTAACAAAGATCGAGCAGCGCCTCGCCCCCGACGAATCCCACCGACGTCGCGGCCACCAGTTGCTTCAGCGGCGAACTCTTAAGCGTTCCCGCCTTGACAAGCGCTTCGAGCGCCAGCGCCAGCGCCACCGCCGCGCCCGTGATCGCCGCCGTGCGCGTGCCGCCGTCGGCCTGAATCACGTCGCAGTCGAGGATGATGGTTCGTTCGCCCAGGGCCTGCATGTCGACGACGGAGCGCAGGCTCCGACCAATCAGCCGCTGAATCTCGTGCGTGCGGCCGCCGATCTTGCCGCGCTCGCTCTCGCGCGGGGTCCGCGTGACGGTAGACCGGGGCAGCATCGCGTACTCCGCCGTCACCCAGCCCCGCCCGGAGTTTCTGAGCCAGCCCGGAACACCTTGTTCAATCGTCGCGTTGGTGAGTACCCGCGTGTTGCCGAGGGAGATCAGGACCGAGCCCTCGGCGGTCTGCACAAAGCCGGGTGTGAGCGTGAGCGGACGAAGCTGGGCGCGGTCTCTGCCGCCGGGACGAAGGGAGATTCCGTTTGCGGGCCTCACTGCGCTCTCTGTTGCATTTCCCGTTGGGTTCATAGACGGATTGTAAGGGAGCGACGCCGAAAGGGGGACAGCGCGGGAACCCCGTTCCGCAATGGGAATCCTGGAGATCCAAGTGCCGGATGAGGAATCTTCCCGTAACAGGCTGATAGGACTGCTCTTTTGCGCGGGTACGTGAAGGTGTCTGTTCCATTTCGGAACCATCGCCCGGCGCGCATCCCAG
This sequence comes from uncultured Occallatibacter sp., assembly GCA_964468605.1. Lineage (GTDB taxonomy): Bacteria > Acidobacteriota > Terriglobia > Terriglobales > Acidobacteriaceae > Telmatobacter. The sequence continues at coordinate 42,169 of CAYYKV010000004.1, forward strand.
CCCTAATGTCCCCATTCGAAGGCTTATCCCATCCATGATCAGGAGCTTAGGAAACGAGTCCCTGTTTGGCACGCAACGTGTATGAAAACAGGACAAAGCCCAACGCCCAAAGCAGAAATGGGAAGTGGGGCACGGCAGCCGAGAACAGAAGCCGCACAGAGCTGAGAACTGAGAACGAGGACTGAGAGCTGAAAGCCGAGAGCTGAGAACTGAGGAACCTATGCAACAGACGCAGGCATTGAAGGGTACGGCGAGAAAACAGGAAAATGCGGGGCGCAAGGACTCCGGTTTGGACAAGCATTTTGGTCTTGAGTCGAAGGCAATCCGCCTGAACGGCAGACAGAACGGCCCCGTAAGCACGGCTCCGACTCCTGACCGCAAGCGCGTCGAGACGGTTGTCGAGACTCTAGCCACCCTGCAGAGCCGGGGCGAGACCCTGGCCGAGGTGGCGCACGACGCGCGCAACATGGTCACGGCGCTCGGACTCTACTGCGATCTTCTCGAAGAGCCGGGAGTTCTGGCCACTCCTTTCCTGCACTATGGGCACGAGCTACGGCTGGTGGCGGCCGCAAGCCGCCGCCTGGTCGAAAGGATCGTCACGATCGATGCGCAGAATGGGGCGCAGAATGGGGCGCAAACCGGCGTCCAAAACGGTGCTCAGAGGGGCGAGCAAAATGGAGCGGAACAGGCCACGCAAATCCATGCGCAGAGCCCGTCCAGAGGGGACGCGACGCCGGTTGACCTTGCGCCAACGGGATCGGGACCGGCGCAGCTGGAATTGGAACGGGACGGGGCCGCTATGCCCGGTCGCGACTCCCGTGCAACCCCCGCCGAGAATTTAAACCGACGATGGGATCTACTGCCGGCCGTGCCGATTGCGAACCTGGCCGCCGAACTGCTCGTCAACCGCAATCTGCTGGCGGCGCTGGCCGGGCCGTCCATTGCGCTCACCGTCCACGCCGAGGGCGGCGCGCGGCCTGTGCGGCTAACAGGCGAGGACCTGACGCGGGTCATGGTCAATCTGGTGAAGAACTCGTCCGAGGCCATGCCCACGGGCGGGCGCATTCACATCGGACTGCGCGAGCAGCCGGCTGCGCAGGGCGCCGCGGCCTGTCTTCTGCTCACTGTCGAAGACAACGGGCCGGGCATTCCGCCGGAGGCCATCGAGACCATCTTTGCCTCGGGCTACACCTCGCATGGCATGAGCGAAGGGCAGAGCGAAGGATCATATGGCAACTGGACCCTCAGCCACCGCGGCCTGGGGCTCACGATCACACGCTCCATCGTGGAGGGGGCGGGCGGGCGCATCACAGCCGGCAACCGGGAGCAGGGCGGAGCACGCTTTTCGATCGAGCTGCCGCTGCGCAAGACGAGCTGACGTTTTTTAGCAGCCGTGGTTGTCGGGCAACAGGGCTCTCGCCGCAGACCTTCAAAGGGCGGACCGGCAAAAGGGCGCTAAAGGCTAGTGGCTAATAGGCGTGATGAAGGTTTTTCCGGAAACATATGAAAGGCGCATACAATGCTGGATACAGTCTTCAACACACAAGAGATGGAGTTCATTCCTCAACTTGCCTCGCCGGCGATCCGCCTGCACCTGCTGGTAGTGGACGCGGACGCGGCGGTGCGCTCGGCCTGCGCCGAGATCGCCGCGAGTCTGGGATACGCGGTCGACAGCACCGGTGACCTGGGCCAGGCGCGCGGACTGCTGCGCGGCCACATCGCCGACATTCTGCTGGTCAATCTGCCGTCCGGTTCCAATGAGGGACTGGAGCTGGTTTCCGAAGTCAAGCTGCTCTACCCCGACACATCCGTGATCGCCATGACGGCCACGGGCTCGGTGAACGCTGCCGTCGAGGCCATGCGCTGCGGCGCATCCGACTACCTCACCAAGCCCTTCGCCATGGACGAGCTCTCGACCGTGCTCGATCGCGCCGCGCAGAGCCACATGACCGACACCGCGACGCGCCAGTTGCGCGAGCGGCTGCGCTTGTCAGAGGGATTGGGTTCCATGATCGGCCGCTCGCCGGAGATGGAGAAGATCTACCGCATCCTCTCCAAAGTCGCTCAGAGCACGCACCCGGTTCTGATTCTGGGCGAGAGCGGCACAGGCAAGGAGCTCGTGGCGCGCACCATCCATGCCTACGGCCCCAACTCGCAGAAGCCCTTTCTGCCCGTGGACTGCGGGTCGCTTGTGCCGACACTCATCGAGAGCGAACTCTTCGGTTATGTCAAGGGCGCCTTCACCGGGGCCAATCGATCGAAAGACGGGCTGCTCGTCTCGGCCGAAGGAGGCACCGTCTTCCTCGACGAGATCGGCGAACTCTCGCTCGACCTGCAGGCCAAGCTGCTGCGCGCGCTCCAGGAAAAAGAGGTCCGGCCGGTCGGAGCCACGCACCGCATACCGATCAAGGCGCGCATCGTCGCCGCCACCAATCGCGATCTCGCCGCTATGGTCGAGAAGGGCAGTTTCCGCAAGGATCTGTTCTACCGGCTCAACGTGGTCAACCTCCGGCTGCCATCGCTCCGCGATCGCCGCGAGGACATTCCGCTGCTCGCCGCGCATTTTCTCGACCGCATCAGTCGCGAGCACAACCGCAAGTTCACGCTCAGCGACGAGGCGCTGCGCACCATGATGCGCCACGACTGGCCGGGCAACGTGCGGGAGCTGGAAAATTCTCTCGAGCGCGCCACCGCGCTCTCCTCCGGCCCGGTGCTGCACCTGGGCGACCTGCCCACGCAGTTGCAGCAGCAGGGGCTCCAGGAGAACCACGACGCGCGCCACTCGGGCGCGGACGATGAGACCGGAGCGGAGGCCGTACCCGGCGTCAAGGCGCTGGCCGACCTCGAGCGCGAGGCCATCCTGGGCGCCATCCGCACCCTCAACGGCGACAAACTGCAGGCGGCGAAGCTGCTGGGCATCGGCAAGACCACGCTCTACCGCAAGCTCAAGGAGTACGGCATCGCCGACCCGCTGCAGGGAGACTGAGGGGCTGCTCTTCGCCATTCGCTTTTCCGCTGCCCGATCGGCCTTCGTGCCTGACTCGGCGCACTGCGGATCACCGCGCAACGGGATTTCAAAATCGCAACGGCTCAAGGCCGCGAGCAAGAAGCTAATCACTAAGAGCTAGAAGCCAAAAGCTAGGAACAAGAAGCTACGAGCCGCGGGCTACGAGCTACAAGCCGAATCAAGGAGATCGAGATGAGCATCCTTTTGGTGACCGGAATCGAAGGCGCTCGCAACTGTGCCGATCAAGTCGGCGCGCGACTGGGAATGGAAGTTGAAGTGGCCGAAGGCCGCCGCGACGCGCTGGCCGCGCTGCGCAAACGCGAATTTCTGGCCCTGGTGATTGACGAGACCCTCGCAGAGTGTGACCCGGCAGCCGCCGACCGCATCTGCGAGCAGGCCGGCATGGCCATTCCGCTGCAGATCAACTTCGCCGTCTCGGGAGCGGCCCGTCTCATCCGCGAGATTCGCTCGGCGCTGCATCGGCGCGAGCGCGAGCAGGCGGTGGCACGCCGCGCCGCTGCGGCGGCCATCGAAGCCGAGCTTAAGTCCACGATTGCGGGACTGCTGCTGCACTCGCAACTGGCCTTGAGCGGCAGCGAAATCCCGGCGCCGGTGGCCGACCGCCTGCGCATGGTGGCCGACCTGGCCGGCAGCCTGCGCCAGCAGCTTAGCGTTCCGCTTGCCGCCCGCGCCGCCGCTGCCGGCTGAGCATTGCGAACTGACGTGTGCCTGGCAGGTACGGGCCGCCGAGCCGCGAAGCGCCGCGGATCGGCGGGCCCGCCCATGCACGGGCGCGATAGCAGCGAATGAACGCACCGGCAAAGCGCACCTTCGGGCCCGCAAGGCGTTCTTTCGAGCCGGCAATCCGCCGCGATTCTCAAGGCTGTTGCACGCCTCGAGTTTTTTCACGCGCACATGAACTTTTGCATCTCTTTGCGATGAGGTCGCTGGTAACCGCCGGCTGCTTCATCGCTCTTTTCATTTGCGCCGCATCCCCAATCAAGTCCGCCCGTTCTCGTTTACAACCGGCTTTCGTTGCATCTGGCTCCTCTTGCATCAGGCCCATTTGTCGGTGGGCGAAATCTCTGCCATTTACAGACGCCACGCGGCATCGAATACCCTAGAAGGGCCGAAGCTAAGAGAGGCGAACTTCGAGGAGCATCCATGACCGTCATCCGCCAGGAAGATTTCATCGCGAGCGTTGCGGGCGCGTTACAGTACATCAGCTACTACCATCCGGTGGATTACATCCGCTCGCTCGCCCAAGCCTATGAACGGGAACAGTCGCCTGCGGCGCGCGACGCCATGGCGCAGATTCTCATCAACAGCCGCATGTGTGCCGAGGGCCACCGTCCGGTCTGCCAGGACACCGGCATTGTGAACGCCTTCGTCAAGCTGGGCATGGATGTGCGCTTCGAGCCGGGCAATCTTGACTTGCAACAAATGATCGACGCCGGCGTCCGCCGCGCCTATCTCGATCCTGACAACAAGCTGCGCGCCAGTCTGCAGGCCGACCCCGCCGGCAAGCGCATCAACACCAAAGACAACACGCCGGCCGCGGTTTTTGTCGAAGTCGTGCGCGGCTCGACCGTCGAAGTCACTGTCGCGGCCAAGGGTGGTGGGTCTGAAGCAAAAGCCAAATTCGTCATGCTCAATCCCAACGATTCGGTTGTCGACTGGGTTTTAAAAACCGTGCCCACGATGGGCGCGGGTTGGTGCCCGCCGGGAATCCTGGGTATTGGTATTGGCGGTACGGCGGAGAAGGCCATGCTGCTGGCCAAGCAATCACTCATGGACCCCATCGACATTCAGGAACTCATCGCCCGCGGCCCGACGACCACCGCTGAAAAACTTCGCGTCGAGCTCTACGACAAAGTGAATCGCCTCGGCATCGGCGCGCAGGGACTGGGCGGCCTGACGACCGTGCTCGACGTGAAGGTGGTCGACACGCCGGCCCACGCAGCCAACCTGCCGGTGGCGATGATTCCCAACTGCGCCGCCACGCGCCACGCGACCATCGTTCTCGACGGCTCCGGCCCGGTCTTTCTCGATCCTCCACCGCTCGACGCGTGGCCGAAGCTGACCTATGACGTGTCGAGTGCGCGCCGCGTGAACCTCGACACGGTCACGCGCGCGGAGGCAGACACATGGAAACCGGGCGAAGTACTTCTGCTCAACGGGAAACTGCTCACCGGCCGCGATGCTGCGCACAAGCGCATGAGCGACATGTTGAATAGAGGCGAAAAACTGCCTGTCGACCTCAAGGGCCGCTTCATCTATTACGTCGGGCCTGTCGATCCAGTGCGCGGCGAAGTCGTCGGCCCCGCCGGACCCACCACGGCCACGCGCATGGACAAGTACACGCGCCAGATGCTCTCTGAAACCGGGCTGCTCGGCATGGTGGGCAAGGCCGAGCGCGGGCCAGAAGCGATTGCGGCCATCCGCGAGTTCGGCGCGGTCTACTTGATGGCCGTCGGCGGTGCTGCGTACCTTGTCTCCAAAGCCATTCGTGGCTCGCGTCTGCTGGCCTTCGAAGACCTCGGCATGGAAGCCATCTACGAGTTTGACGTGAAGGACATGCCTGTCACCGTGGCCGTCGATTCAAAGGGAACCAGCGTGCACCAGACTGGCCCCGCCGAGTGGCAGCAGCGCATCGCCGGGATTCCGATTCTGCAATAAGCCCGCAGGGGCCCAGCCTCGCGCTCATTCGTTTTTCAAGATTGAGACTGCACGCACCATGTTAGGCAACGCCTCGTGCCAAGTAAGCTGCTACGCTGCAAGAACTGTGAATCGGCTCATTCTTTTTGCGCTCTGTGCTGCGTTCTCTGTCGCCGGTGCCTCTGGACAATCATCCGGTTGGCAGCCGTCGCCGGGACACACGCAGATTCCGATATGGCCCGGTGCAGCGCCCGATTCGCAGCCCGCGAGCGGGCCGGAGACGGTGACCACCGATCCGAAAGACCTGATCGGCGGGCGCACAGTCACCGCCATCAGCAACGTGACGACGCCGACCATGACGGTCTATACGCCAACGGGCTCAAATACTGGCGCAGCAGTTGTGGTCTTTCCCGGCGGCGGCTACCAGATTCTCGCCATCGATCTGGAGGGCACCGAGGTCTGCGACTGGCTCACGCAAGAAGGAATCACGTGCGTCGTGCTCAAATACCGCGTAACCGACGTCGGGCCCTATCCGAAGTCAGGTCCCTATCCGGAGTCGCCAATGGCGCTCGAAGACGCGCAGCGCGCGTTAGGGCTGGTGCGCTTTCATGCAGCGGAGTGGCACATTGATCCGCACAAGATCGGAGTCCTCGGGTTCTCGGCCGGCGGACATCTTTCGGTCGCGATGAGCGTTTACTTTGACGAGCGTTTGTATCAGGCGGTCGATGCGGCCGACCAGCTCAGTTGCCGCCCCGACTTTGCCGTGGCTATTTATCCGGGACATCTGTCGCGGGCTGCGGCGGAGTACGATGCCGCGTTTGGCGCGAAGAAATTGGTACTTCCTCCGCCCGATCCGCTTGCGACCGCAGACGAAAATCTTGGCCTGAATCCCGACATAGCCGTTACCAGCCAGACGCCGCCCACGTTTTTGTTGCAGGCAGAAGATGACCACATCGACAGCGTGTACGACTCGCTGTCCTATTACATTGCGCTCAAGAAAGCCGGGGTTCCGGCGGAGATGCATTTGTACGCCCAGGGCAACCACGCGTTCGGACTGCGGCCGACGAAGTTTCCCATCACCGCATGGCCGCAATTGGTGAAGACGTGGCTTGGAACCATCGGCATGATTTCACAGTCGTCGCCCGCCGGTTCGGGTTCTAACCAGGTTCACCAACTCCGCTAACGCCGCTGCCTTTTCACGCGTGCGTCAGATACCCCATGCCATCCAGCACGCCGCGCATGAACGCAAAGCTTTCGATCACGCCGGGCATAGGGTCGTCGGGGTGAATCTCGTATTCGAGATCGATGAAGCCCTGGTAGCCGATCTTGATCAGAGCCTCGAACATCTCGCGGAAGGGAAGGGTGCCCTCGCCGACGGGAACCTGGCTCTCCCTGCTCGTGAAGCTGGTCAGGTCCTTCACGTGCATGTCGTAGAGCCTCGGCCCTACGGCGTGAATCGCTTCTACAAGGTTCGTACCAGCGCGCGCGGCGTGGCCCACGTCGATGCAGCAGCCGATGCGCGGGTCCATATGCTTGACCACTTTCAGCACATCGAACGGCGAAGGGTAGAGCTTGTCTTCCGGGCCGTGATTGTGGATCGCAATGCGAATGTCGTATTCTCGGACAAACTTCTCGATCCGCGGCAGAGTCGCCGGCGCGGGATCGCCCGCCACGATCACGCGAATGCCCGCGCGCTTGGCGTACTCGAACTTCGAGCGAATGTCGTCGTCATCGTCTTTGGGGAAGGCAATCGTTCCGGCGGCGTGGAGCTTGATGCCGGCGGCAGTGTAGTCGGCCAGAGCCTGCGCCTCGAGCGCGGGATCCATCGGAAGATGGTCCTTCACGTCCTTGCAATTCAGAGCAGCGAGGTTAAGCTGCTTCATGAAGCCGATCAGTTCGGCGCGCGTGAAGTTGCGAAATGTATAGCTGGCCAGGCCGAGGCTGAGCGGAGAAAACTTGCCCGATGCCGGAATCGCTTCCGCACTTGCTTGCGCAACGCCCGTCAGAGCGGGAACAACCCCTGTCGCGACAAAGCCTGCAGCAACCGCACCCGACTGCACAAATTGACGACGAGAAAAACTGTTTTTCATGATTTCAACTCCCGATTGATGTTCAGTCACCGCAGATTCTCAGAAGCCGTTCTCGCGCGTGCCCGGTCTCGAGGCTGGCCACTAACCACTAGCCACTAACCACTAACCACTGTTCTTACTGCTTTCCCCACCGGTAGACTAGGCCGCCGGTGAACCCGCGGCTTGCCTGAACCGACGACCCAAAGCCGGTAAAGAAATACTCAGGCGCAAGCTTCAATGCAATGTTCGGAGACACATTGAGCTCTCCGATCACGCTCACGCTGGCGGCGAAGGTATCGGCGGTTGGATAAAGGCCGAGATCGGCGGGTGGAATTCCATTCGTGTCGCCTGAGAAATTTCCGTGCGCCCAGCCGCCCATCGCGCGCCCGGCGATCGAGAACTTCGGCTGCAGGTAGAAGCGATACACAGGACCGCCGATCAGGTCGTACTGGCTGATGGCCGGCCGCGTGAAGCGGCCTTGGCTATAGGGATTCACGCCCACGAAGGCTGTTCCGTAGTAGCCGCGGCCGACAAGCGTAAAGCCCAGCCGCTCGTTCGAAAATCGCGTCAGGCCCGTCTCCCATGCATAGTAGGTGAGCCGCTGCAATGATGGCCCCGGCTTGAAGCGCAGGTAGCCCGTGTCCATGTACGATTCCCACTTGTGGTCGTAGGCGTCGTGGATGGCCGTGGAGCGGCGCTGCGCGCGCCTCTGGCGAATGCGCTCTTGAACGCTGATCTGTCCCTGGGTCTCGCCCGACGCCTGGGCCGCGTCGCCGGAAGGCTGATTCTGCGCCAAGGTCTGGTTCTGATCTGGCGTCGCGCTGGACGGCGTTGGATTCGATGATGAGCTGCTCGAGCTTTGCGCCTGAACGGCGAGCATCGCCGGCATACTGAGCGCCAGCAAAATTGCAAGACGGCGGAATGAGACCATCGGGTTCGGATTTCCTCCAAGGGATTGCGGAAACGCGCGCGTTGACCTGCCCAAATCTGGGCTTGAATCGTCCACATTTGCGGATTCGCTGCCCATGTTTCTTGCCCTGACTCGAGTTTTGTTTCGTGCTTTCCGGGCGGTCTCGATGCGGTGCTTCCCCCATCTGGTATTAAATCACCTCTGGGGGAGCCCTGTTCTGGAACTCGTCCCGTAACCCGGCGAGAAACTTGTCAGCTGACGCGCAGTTTAGACGCATGCCGGAGCCAACCGGCACTGCCGAAAGCCAGCAGCTTTCAGCGTCAGCGGGAGCCTTCTCTGCGATGATAGCCGTGGGAGGCCAATAAGAAAGATGGGACGCATCATCGTTGGATTCATCTTGTGCTTGGTTCTGGTGCCGCTTGCGGTAGCGGCGTGGTTTCATTTCGGGCACCCGCCCGTAGCCGTGGCTGACCCACCATTTCCGATGGAGCGGCAGATCGTGCAGACTCCGCTTAGGGCGCGCATTGATCGCGAGATGCCGGGCAATCCGCCCATCCAGGCTGATGAGACCAACCTTGTTGCAGGCGCCGAAATCTACCGCGACCAGTGCGCCGCCTGCCACGGCTTTTATGGCAAGCCTTCGAGCTTTGCCGCGCACATGTATCCGGGCGCTCCTCAGCTTTGGCAGCAGCATCGGAACAGCAATGTCGTCGGCGTCAGCGACGACCCTCCGGGCGAGACATGGTGGAAGGTGACCAACGGCATTCGTCTCACCGGCATGCCGGCATTCAAAGCCGTCCTGACAGACACGCAGATTTGGCAGGTGACTCTGCTTCTCGCAAACGCCGATAAGCCGCTGCCGCCCGCGGCAGTCTCCATCGTGCACGACGAGCAAAAGCAGGCGGTGCAGAGTGCTCCAACGCCAACACCGCAGTAAGCTTTCGTTGGGGACGCTCGAACGGGAAGGAAAGGGAAGCGTTCATGAGTCTCGTTGATTGGCTGCGCAAAGGGTTTGGTTATGTCCTGTTGAGCATGGGCGTCTCGCGCCCTGCGCCCAAGCCAAAGCCTGCATCAAAACCTGAGCAAAAACCCGAAAGCGAAGGCCAGAGGAACTGACGCCGCTCCGCTGCGCCGCCGCACGAGCCCTCGTACAATAAAAAGAGAGAAGCACGTACTACCCGGCCGATGGCTGAAAAAGAAGAAAATCAAGCCGAGCAGAACGGATCCCGTAACGGACCGCTAAGCGGCCCCCATAACGGATCTCCGTCAGAATCGGCGGCGCCGAAGCGCAAGGCTGACGACGAAGTCGTCGGCAAGGTCTACGACGCGCAGCTGATGCGGCGGCTTGGCCATTTCGTGCGTCCCTACTGGGCACAGGCTACCGTCGCTTCGCTCGCCGTCTCGCTCAAGTCGCTTTGCGACGTTGCCGGGCCCATCCTCGTCATGGTCGCCGTCGATCGCTACCTCGCTCCCGAAGCCAGCGATCAAGATCCCTCCAACGCCGTTGCGCATTGGGTGGCCAGCAACAGTCCTCTCGCGCATATCCTTCCCCAGGGCGCGGTTCAAGGCGTAACCCGCCTGGCGGAAATCTACCTCGCCACGCTCGTTTTGGGGTATCTCCTCCAGTTCATCCAGGTTTATCTGATGCAGTGGATCGGGCAGAAAATCATGTTCGATCTGCGCCGCGACATCTTTCGCCACATGCAGCGCATGCACGTGGGATTCTTCGACATTCACCCGGTTGGCCGCCTCGTCACGCGCCTCACCTCCGACGTGGATGCCGTCAACGACATGTTCACTGAAGGCGTGCTGGCCATCGTCAATGACGCGTTCATGCTCGCTATCATGGCCGTCGTCATGCTCGCCATCAGCTGGTGGCTGGCGCTGCTGGCCTTCGCTGTTTTGCCCATCATTCTCGTTGTTACGCGCATCTTCCGCGACCACGTGCGCGAGAGCTACCGCCGCGTGCGCACCGCCATTGCGCGCATCAACAGCTTTACGCAAGAGCACATTTCCGGAATGGCCGTGGTGCAGCTCTTCAACCGCGAAGCGCGCGCCTACAAGGACTTTGAAGACGTCAACCGCCAGCACATGATCGCTTTCAAGGACACGATCTTCGCCTACGCGCTCTACTATCCCGCGGTCGACTTTCTGTCCTCGGTGGCCATCGCGCTCGTCGTCTGGCGTGGCGGCTTCGGCGTCCTTCATCTGCCGCCCACGGTCACCATTGGCGTGCTTTTCATGTTCACGCAGTATTCGCTGCGTTTCTGGCGGCCTATTCAGGATTTGAGCGACAAATACAACATCCTTCAGGCGGCGATGGCAGCCTGCGAGCGCATCTTCAAGCTCATGGACTCGGCGCCTGAGATCGTCAGCCCCGCGCATCCGGTTCCCGGCGACGGATCGAATCGAATTGAGTTCGATCACGTCTGGTTCACCTATCAGAAACTGACTGACGAGCAAAAAACAGCAGTGGCCAGGGCTGAACAGTCGCCGGCAGGCGGCGCGGAATTAGCAGCCCTGGACGGCATCGAGTGGATTTTGAAGGACGTCTCTTTCACCATCGAGCCCGGACAGACGGTCGCCATCGTCGGCCACACAGGTGCTGGCAAGACCACGCTTACCAGCCTGATGATGCGCTTCTACGAGGTCACAGCAGGCCGCGTTCTATTAGACGGAGTCGATCTGCGCGATCACGATCTGACCGAGTTGCGCAAGCACTTCGCCGTGGTCCTGCAGGACCCGTTTCTTTTCTCCGGCACCATCGGCGAAAACATCCGTCTCGGCAACGAACAGATCGACGACCAGACAATGCGCCGTGCCGCGCGCGATGTCAATGTGCTCGATTTTGTCGACAGCCTGCCGCACGGCTTCGACGAGCCCGTTCGCGAGCGCGGCAATTCTCTCTCCACTGGCCAAAAGCAGCTCATCAACTTTGCCCGCGCGCTGGCTTACAATCCGCGCATCCTCATCCTTGACGAAGCTACATCCAGCGTCGACACGGACACCGAGCTGCGCATTCGCGGCGCTCTGGAGCGCATGGTCGAGGGCCGGACGAGCGTTTTGATTGCTCACCGCCTGTCAACAGTTCAAAGGGCCGACACGATTCTGGTGATGCACAAGGGCCAGTTGCGCGAGATGGGTTCGCACCAGGAGCTTCTGGCGCATCGCGGCCTTTACTGGAAGCTCTACCAACTCCAGTACAAGGACCAGGAAGCGGGCTTCCTCAGTCCGCCCTCGGCCGAACCTTCTCCCGCGCAGGCGGTGTGAGCGGGCAGGGAATTGGCCGCCTATGACCGCTTGGCTATAACATCTTTATCTGTCGCACAGAGGTGAGTTGTGTCCATTCATCCATATGCACGCCGGCGGTTCATGTCGTTGATGCTTGCAGCTCCCTTCTGGGCGTCTGCGTTGATGGCCGATGCGGAATCTCCTGAGGAAGCCCTTATTACGGACTTCGGCGCGCTGCCTGATGGCGCAACCATAAACACCAAGGCCATTCAGGCGGCGATCGATCATTTGGCATCGCGCCGCGGAGGAACGGTCGTCATCCCGCAGGGCACGTTCGTGAGCGGCGCCCTGTTCTTCAAGCCGCGGGTGAATCTTCACCTGCGGGCGGGAGCGGTGCTGCAGTGCTCGACGGATATGGCCAACTTCCCCGCCCAGCGCACCCGGATTGAGGGCCACTTCGAGGAGAAGTTCAATCCGGCTCTGATCAACGCAACGAACTGCGATGGCTTCCAGCTCACCGGCGAAGGGACGCTCGATGGAGCAGGCCGGCCAATATGGGACTTGTTCTGGAAACTGCGTAACGCGTCGCCCTTGCACGGGAACTTCCCGAACGTGGGTGTTCCCCGCGCCCGCCTGGCGCTCATTGAAAGTTCGCGCGACGTGAAGATCGAGGGCATTACTTTCAAGGATTCGCAGTTCTGGAATCTCCATATCTACAACTGCGACGGCGTTGCCGTGAGCAACGTAAGTTTCGAGGTGCCGGACGACTACAAGCAGGCTCCCAGCACCGACGGAATCGACCTGGACAGTTCCCGGAACGTCACGATCGACGGCTGCTTTTTCTCCGTCACGGACGATTGCATCGCGGCCAAGGGTTCCAAGGGACCCCATGCCATGGAGGACACAGACAGTCCGCCGGTGGAGCACATCCGCATCCGGAACTGCGTCTACAAGCGTGGCGGCGGCGTGCTGACGCTTGGATCCGAAGCCACGATCGTTCGCGACGTGGTCGTGGAGAATTGCAGGATCATCGGCAATGTCAGGATCGCAACCTTGAAGCTGCGGCCGGACACGCCGCAGCATTATGAGGACATCACGTTCCGCAACATCACCTCTGAAGCCACGGCCTCCGCGATCGTTTCGGTGCAGCCGTGGTCGCAGTATGCGAATCTGCAGGGTGAAGCGCCGCCGCAGTC
>CAYYKV010000005.1:0-43369 GCA_964468605.1 uncultured Occallatibacter sp.
GTTCTCGATAGCGCGGAGGCCGAGCCGGAAGATCCGGTCCCGTCTTAGAAGTGTGCCGGGCCGGCGCATTTCCAAGCGGAATCTCGCGGTCGTTGCCCGCATAAAACAAAAAGTGCGGACTGCGGAGCTTGGAGCGCAGCTTTCGGAAAAGAATAGAGCGACATGCGCGCGAGCGCCGGGTTTAAGACACTATGAAGATCCTTTTGCGCACGTCTCTTCTCGCCGCGCTTCCTCTGCTGGTTGCGGCACAAATCGCGGCCCAGGGTTCGCATGCCGGCTCAGGCAACCTTGCGGCTGAGGCAGAGGAGATTCGTGCGCTGGCCAACCAGGCGCGTTCGCAGGCAGGTGTGGGCCGGCTGGAGTGGGATCAGTCGCTGGCGGCCGCGGCTCTGCAGCACTGCCTGCGCATGGCGGCTGAAGGGCCGATCTCGCATCAATATAACGGCGAGCCGGACCTGAGCGCCCGCGCGGCGCAGGCGGGTGCGCATTTCAGCGTGATCGAGGAGAATGTCGCGATTGGGCCGTCGGCCGATCGGATCCACGAAGAGTGGATGGAGTCGCCGGGCCATCGCGCCAACCTGCTGAGCCCGGATGTGGACCATGTGGGTATAGCCGTTGTGGCTGCCCGCGGAGTTTTGTATGCGGTGGCCGACTATTCGCGGACGGTGGAACAACTGAGCGCCACGCAAGTGGAGGCGCGAGTAGCAGCGCTGATTCGTGTGAGCGGCGTGGCGATTTTGCGCGACTCAAGCCTGGCGCGACAGGCGTGCGCTACCGATGACGGAATGCCGCGGTCGGAGGGCGGACCGATGCCGCGCTTCGTGATGCGCTGGCAGGCTGGGGATTTAACGCAGTTGCCGCAGGCGCTGGTGGATAAGCTGGCTTCAGGGAATTACCGGCAGGCTGCAGTGGGCAGTTGCCCGGCGCAGGTGGCGGAGGGGGCGTTTTCGGCGTACCGGGTTGCGGTAATTCTGTATTAGCGAGTTGGCAAGCAAGTTAGCGTTACGTCCCGACCTGTTCGCCGAAGATGCGACGAGGATGCGGCGTCCTGTCATCCGAAGTCCTGATGTTCTTTCCAGAGCTCGGGCCAAGGAAGGCGCGGAGGGCCGCAGAGGAAGATGTCGGGGTGGTACTGGCTTTCTTCGTTCTGCACGCCTTCAGAGTTGGTGTTGTGGCCTGCCCACCGGCATCCGGTGAAGATGGAGTTCGCGTCACGCTCACTCAGCCCGACGACGATGAGCGTGGTGGGCTGTGGAGTGGGGTAACCGCGCAGCCATTCGGAGTTGGTGGTCCCGATTGGCTCAGGGAGGCCATAGGCGCGGCCGAGGACGTCAATGGCACCGTATTCGCCGTAATTACCAGTAGTGATGCCGAGGTGAGCTTGCTGGTCGGGCGGCAGGGAATCGCGGATTTGCGCGACGGTACGGACAAGTTCATTCCAGCCGATTTCTTCGCGCAGGTCGCCGTTGTGGCTGAGGGCGAAGTCGCGGAGCAGGCCGCTGGATTGAAGCGGTAGGACGATGACGCAGACGTAGGCCGAGATAAAGGCGAAGGTTGCGAAGTAAACCGCTTCGATGGAGCGGCGACCCCAACGAGGCAGGGAATGGAGCCAGCGCTCGACGAGGACGGCCCCCATGGCGAACAGCATGGGATAGGCCGGGGCCATGTAGTAATCGCGTCCCTTGCCGAAATAAAAAAGCGCAAGCGGAACGAGGTACATAAAGGCCATCATGCGGTAGCGGCGATTGCCCAGGAAGCCGATGAGGCCGGCGAGCCAGACGGGCGCGGCGGCAAGGTTGGCGCAGATGAGGAACTGGCCTTTCAGGAACCCGTTGGCGCGGCCCCAGCGAATGTCGCGCGCATGAATGTATTCGAGGAAATGGAGCGAGATGAAATCGTGCCGCACCAGCCAGATAAAGTTGGGCAAATAGATGAGGAGCGCGAGCGCGATGCCGGCCCAAAACCAACTGGTGACGAGGAAGCGGCGCGCGGGCGTAAGGACAAGCCCGGCGAGAATGCCCGCAATATAGAAGGCGATTGAATATTTGGTGAGCAGGCCGAGGCCGATGACGGCTCCGATGGCCAGCCACCAACGTGGGTTCTCTGATTTAAGGAGACGGATCACGAAGTAGGCGATGAACACCCACCAGAGGAGATCGAACGAAGAGTACTGAAACTCCGTGCCCTGAAAGAGCGGGAGCGGAGAGAAGGCGACGAAGAGGGCGGCCGTGATTTGGGCGAGACGCACGCCGCCCAGCTCGCGAGCCATGAGGCCGCCGAGGACGATAACGGCAGCCTGCGCGAGGACCGAGAAAAGGCGCAGGCCCACCATGGAAACGCCAAAAAGGGCGAGGCCGATGCGCTCGATGAACGGGGTGAACGGCGGGTAGGCGACGAATCCCCAGTCGAGATGGCGGGCGTCCGAGAGGAACTGGAGCTCGTCGCGATGAAAGCCGTAGCGATTGTTGGTGAAGAGATGAAGGAGGGCGACCGCGGCAGCGATGGCGATGAGGATGGCGAGGTCGGACTTGCGGGCGGCTGTGGGCGAGGGCTTGTCGAGGGCGTTCGTAGACAAGGCAGACTCCTGTTGATTCGCTCCGCAAGTTTACGCAGGCACGACGGGTCCGGTTCCGTTGCGTCTTTCGCGGGGCTGGGGAACGCGGACGGATGCCATTCCGGCGGCGGTTGCTCCCTGGATGCCCATGTCGGTGTCTTCAAAGACGAGACAATCTTTGGGCGCGATGCCAAGACGGGCGGCGCCGGTGAGGAAAGCGTCGGGCGCGGGCTTGGAGCGCGAGTAGTCCTCGGAGCCGACAAGGATCGGAAAGCGGTCAAGCAGGCCGACGGTGGTGAGCGATTTGACGATCGATTCGCGAGTGCTGCCCGAGACGACGACAAATGGAATGCGGCCCTGCTGGGCTTCGATGTGCTCGAGCACCTCCGGCACAGGCTTGAGTTGCGGGAGAAGGGAATAGTAGAGATTCTCTTTGCGCGCGGCCACTGCTTCGACGGGCATTTTCAGATCCCGCATCTGGTTCAGGGCCGCGATGATTTCGACGGGTGGTTTGCCGCCCCAGGAGTAGAAGAGGTCTTCATCGAGGGTGCAGCCCCACTCGCCAAGCGCCTGCTTCCAGGCGACGTAGTGAAGTGGCATGGAGTCGACGATAGTGCCGTCGCAATCGAAGAGATAGGCGCGAAAGGCGCCGGGCGGCAGTTGAAGGGGCATCAGGCTCCGTCGTTGCTCATGAATTTGGTTAGGGATCGTGCTTTCCCACCCTAAACGCATTCACGTTTAGGATGGGGCACCTATTTTCGTGGCGGGTTTAGTGCGCAGCCACGGATTCGGGGACAAGCGCAGGTTGTGGTGGCCCGCCCTCGCCGGGCTTGGTTGGCTCCATCTGGAGCGCGTTGTTGAAGCGGTTGAAGTAGTTGAACAGGCCGATGGCGCAAAGCAGTTCGACGATCTCGCCCTCGGAGTAGAAGCTGCGCAGCTCGGCAAACTGCTCGCCTGTGACGGCGTTGGCGTTGCGCGTCACGGTTTCGGCGAGGCGGAGGGCAGCCTTCTCGGCCGGAGTGAA
Organism: uncultured Occallatibacter sp.; assembly: GCA_964468605.1. Lineage (GTDB taxonomy): Bacteria > Acidobacteriota > Terriglobia > Terriglobales > Acidobacteriaceae > Telmatobacter. Next base: position 3,579 of record CAYYKV010000005.1, read on the forward strand.
GTCGTCGCGGCGGGACCAGTCGGCGAGGTGCGAGAGCTGATCGTCGGTCCAACCGAGGTTGCGGGCGAGGATGGTGTGGCTGGCCAGGCAATAGGGTGTTTCGTTCACCTGGCTGGTGCGGACAATAATCAGCTCCTTCAACTTGGTGGGAACCGTGCCGGTATTCAGCACCGCGGCAAAGTGCGCCTGCATGGTGGCAAAGATCTCCGGCCGGTGAGCCATGACGCGGAACATGTTGGGCACGTTGCCGCGCAAGGCATAGGCCTTGTCGTAGAGCGCGGCGATATCTGGCGCCACTTGGCTGCGGTCGACACAGGAAATACGGGGCACAAGCGCCTCCTTTTGGTCCTTTCTCATGGTACCGTTTCCGACCGTTTTCGGCGGCGGTTCCAGAATGGGGACATGACCGGGGCGAAGGCGCAGGCTGGGCTTTTGACGGGGTCCATGAGGTTTGCTAACGTAGGAGAGGACAATCCAATGCCATACACTCCTCAGTAGCTCAATGGCAGAGCATTCGGCTGTTAACCGAAGGGTTGTAGGTTCGAGTCCTACCTGAGGAGCCAAATATTTCAATCAGTTAGAGCAAGTCCCATCGGATTTCCCATCCGATACCGGGAAAAGTACCAAGATCCCCGCTTCAATTCCGCCCCCCTGATGCTCTCTCCTGTCCCCCATCATTCATTCAAAGAGACATAAGCATATCGGGCTGCCGTGTGTGTCATTGGGGCTGGAACCTTACTTTCGATAAGGCCGCGCAACTGGTGCGGCGAGCAGATAAGGTCAGTCACTTCCAGCGATCGGCATTGGGATTTGGCGACTACCCGATCCAAGAGGTTCGCTTGAACTTGCAACACTCGACGATGGGATCGAAGACTCGGAAAGGTCTACGGGCCGTTTGGTGCGGGCCTGGAGTCGATGCGGGGCATGCAAAACCAGCGCTGCATCCGTTGCAAGTGCGGAGAGCACCACAATTGCCAATAAGAAACCGATCAACAACCAAATAGCGCCACTGTCCGCGAACCCTCCAAGGAACAGCCGAAAGTCGCGCCAACTCAGCAGCGCCAGCGTATCGCTCATCGCGAAATGCATTGCTTTCCTCCGCCCAAGGGTCTCAGGCACAAGATCACGCACCTGAGAATCGATTTCCGCCCCGCTGCCAATCTCCAGCAGCAAGCCGAACGTGCAGTAGATCGCTCTATCGAAACGCTCCCAACAGGTAGCACACCAGCAAGACCACAAGGATTGTGCCAAGCCCGATGCCTGCGCCTCCGCCTGAGCCCCACCTGCTGTAGCCGTAGTACCCTCCGCCGCCGCCGAAAACAAGCAGCAGAACAATAATGAGAATGATCAGCATCTTGCATCTCCCTTCGCTCCGGGCTTCCCCGGGCCGTGACTTTTCCTGGCTTAAGCCGAGCGTCTCTCGCTCGACGATTCGCCATCGGCGTGCGGACTAAACCTGGATGGATCGTGGGCGCTCTGCGCCATCTCTTCGGTGTGCTTCAAGGCTTCTGCGGAGTATCCCAAGGCCTTTCTGGCAAGCTCCTGGGCGGACGCGTGATCACCGGTACTATGCACGTGGGCAGCGGCTGCATGTGCGTAAGCCGCCTGGGTGTGGAGTTCTGCCAGGTGCGACTCGTTGCTCTCTGTCATTGTCTTCTCCTGATTCTCGCGGGATTCCATGACTCTTACATTCGGAGTCTTCTACGCCGCGCCAGAAACAAACTGAGCAGTTTTACACACAATCGACGGCGAGTGCCGCGCGACGTTGGATACTCATCGGCGGGCGCAGTCGCAATCGGTCAATGTGCGTGATTTTTGGCGCTGGATTCCTGGCGCGTGATTCCTATTGCTCAGACACGTGCGATTGCCGTGACTAGATTGAAGATGTAAGGGTAGACAGGTGATGGCCCCGCTCAATCAACGGGAATTCACGGAATGACACAACCCCTTATGTAGGCTGCTGTTGCCGGGTTGATCTTAACGGCGCCAGAGCATCCCACCTTTACCAGGGAACCGCAGACACCTTAAGGGGGTCTCACATGCGCGGAATCAAAGTTCTACTCGGAACGACGGCACTTCTCGCCGGCTTGGCCCTGGCGCCAGCGGCTCAAGCACAGATCTACGTCAACCTCGGTGTTCAGCCGGTTTGCTCGTACGGCTATTACGACTACTCGCCGTACGCTTGCGCGCCCTATGGCTTTTACGGTCCGGGATACTTCTACAACGGCATCTTCCTGGGCATGGGCCCATGGGCCGGGTGGGGCTATGGCCACGGCTGGGGCGGCCATCGGTTCGTCTCATCTGGTGGCGGAAATTATCGCGGCGGCGGCGGCGCAGCTGCAGCGCGAGCATACTCAGGCGGCGCGCGGTCTAGTGGAGGTCGCACAACAGTGACCCACACAAGCGCAGCACGCTCTGGCGGGGCTGCACCATCCCGTTCCACGGCTTCACGTGCACCGGCATCGCACGCAGCCCCAAGCGGCGGCGGATCTCGCGGCGGCGGTGGTGGTGGGCATGATGGCGGCGGACGGCATTAACCAGTAGCCGCTGAATCAGGCGGCGGTTCGTACAACAAGCGGCGGAGCATACCAGCTCCGCCGTTTTGCTCTTGATGAAGCATTTCCGGGTGCATCGAGGTCAGATTGGCGAACCGGAGCGCGAAGCACTAAGGGAATCGTCTGCTTTCTTCATGGAGCAGGATTTGGCCGGATTCGGCAGGCAGCGTCGCTAAATCGATCGACTTGGACAGCCTTTGTGTCATCACCTGAAAGTGATAACCCATGACTGCGAGGGTCATGGCCGCGCCCGCGCAGTGGCGATAGCGAGTGGCGACTGTCAAAACAAACCGCCAGTAACTCCAGCGCTGCCGGCCGAAGACGCCCTGGCGGACGATCGACGTAACAAGGGCCCGCGCATTGCTCCCGGTTAGCCATCGTTGCCTCGTGTTTCCCTTTTCAGGCCGCGCGTGAGTGCGGCTCAGATAAAGCTTGACCCGTTCGTAGTAGGCCTCGCAGTTGTAAATCTTTTTCAGTACCTCGCGGTAGCCCTCTACCAACTTTGCCGCATCCATGCGGGGCAAAAAGTTCAGCCGGTCGCAAAACGTGTTGTCGCCATTGCCCGCATCCAGAATCCGGCCCTCTCGCCACAGACGCCGGAAGAGTTGGGTTCCAGGCATCGCTTGCAGCAATCCGACCATGGCGATGGGAATACCGCTCTTCTGGATGAAGTCGACCATGCGGTCGAAAATGTCTTCCTTGTCGGTGTCGAAGCCGAGGATAAAACCGCCCATCACCTGCATCCCGTAGCTTTGGATGGTGGCCACGCTCTCGAGCAGACTGCGCCGCGTGTTCTGGAGCTTGTTGCTGGAGATCAGGCCCGATTCATCGGGGGTCTCGATGCCCAGGAAGACGGAGACGAATCCGGCGTCTTTCATCAGCTGCATCAACTCGGGATCGTCGGCCAGGTTGAGCGAAGCTTCTGTATTGAAGTCGAAGCTGGTCTTGTACCGGCTCCGCCATTCGGCCAGCGCCACGCACAGTTCCTTGGCGCGCGCCTTGTTGCCAATGAAGTTGTCATCGACAATGAATACCGCCTCGCGCCAACCGGCCGCACGCAACTGGTCTAACTCCTCGAGCACCTGGGCTACGGCCTTGGTCCGCGGCCGGCGGCCGTAGATCTCGATGATGTCGCAGAACTCACAGTTGAAGGGGCAACCGCGCGAGTATTGAACGGCCATCGTCGAGTAGCGGTGCATCTTAAGAAGGCTCAGGTCCGGCGGCGGGCTGGTCTCCATTGGCGGCCGCTCAGTGGCTTGATAGACCGGCTTGGCCGTTCCCTGTTCCAGGTCCCGCGCCAGGCCGGCAATCAGGCTCTCGGCCTCGCCGATCACCACGTGGTCCGTCTTCAGTTCGGCCGCCGGCACGCTGCTGGCAATGGGCCCGCCAACAACGGTGCGCAGGCCACGAGCGCGGCAACGCTCCACAATTTGAAGAAGCGAGTCACGCTGGATATGCATTCCACTGAGCAGAACCACGTCGGCCCACGCCAGGTCGCGCTCGGTCAGTCGCTCCACGTTGGTGTCCACTAACCGCTTCTTCCATGCTTGCGGCAGTAGCGCCGCCACCGTTATCAGGCCCAGCGGAGGCTGCGCAGCACGCTTTCCCACGAATCTGAGCGCGTGTTTGAAACTCCAGTAAGTATCGGGAAACTTAGGGTAGATCAGCAACGCGTTCATAGACTGCTTCTCCGTGAAGAAGGGCGGGCCGGCGAGCATCAGGCTCCAGAATGGATTTGGTGACTGGAACCAGCTTATCGCACACCAACACTACAGCGCTCGAGACGGCGCACTTCTTCCGGAACAGATTGATCCGCGAGGAGGGTGAAAAACTGTACAAAAGGGATCACTTTCCCGTGAAACAAAAGATCTACAAGGGGCGTGACCCCTTTGGGCGCCGGTGTCGACCAACTCTGCCAGCGCCCAGGCAGTTTTATAAAACGGAGCGGCGTCCGGAGACCAGGTTGAAGACCAGGATGATCAACGCAACCACCAGCAAGAGGTGAATCATGCTGCCGGCTATGTGGAAGCTGAATCCCAGAAGCCACAAGACAAGAACGATGACGAAAATTGCCCAAAGCATAGACAATACCTCTCTCGGTTGCGGACGCCTGAGACGGAAATCCCGGCTCAGGCGAACACAACGCGTTTACAAACGGCGGTTAGTTTGCAGCAATCGCCTGTGCTTTTGCGTCTCTGACTGCATCGAGAAACGGGTTTGCCGATGGAGGGGTCGCCACTTCGCCACGCAGAACGCGGTGTGTGGAGGTGTCAGGGCCGTAGAACGCATCCATCGAGCTATCGTCGCGACGCACATCGGCGCCGGTCAGAGTAAGTCCGGCGAACAGGCCTTTGGCGCGCGAGTAGGTCAGGATTTCGGTATTCAGCTTCCAGTCGGTATCAGCAGTGGCATGGCGCCCTACCGGCCCGGCTGCCGCGGAGGCGTCAGCCCCAAGCTGGAACTTGGCATCTTCCAGGCGCTGCATTCCTCGGTCGCCCTGGAAGACCATGACGAGGTCCACGCCTTCGACGCCGATCTGCAATCCCCAGCTTCCGCCGGTGATAGCAAAGAACGCCGGAGCGCTCCATCCGTTTTCGGTTCTGCAGGTGGCTACGCCCCTGCCGTTTTCGGCGCCAAACACCAAGCCGCCGCTGATCATATGCGGCACTACGGCAATGCACTTGGCATGCTCCAGCACCTCTTGCGGAATGCCATTATCGGGCGCGGCCATAATCTGGTGCAGCACCAACGTCGCATTGTCGAGCCGGTTCTGCACATCTTCGCGAGTCTCCGCACAGGCAACGGTCGCTACGCCCAGACCGAGCAATGCCACTAATGTCGTGATTTTTTTCATGCATCTCACCTTTTTCTACCCATGCGCAGCGTCACGTTCATATTGCGCACTAAGGCGCACAAGGTAACCTCACTTTAGAGTTGTTGCCTGCCAGAGTCTGAGCAATAGGGCTCTCTCAATGGATGGCGGCCGATCCATTGATGCTGGAGAGATGCCAAGCAGCGGATTACATAATTTTGCGAGTGGTTTATGCGTCCGTCCTGCAAATCTCGTCCCAGCGAATCTCGCCGGGGTTCTTTCAGGCGCCGGCGATTGTGGGGGCGTTGCGGTGCTGAAAGCTGCAATTGGGTCTTGAAAATCTTCTAGACAAATGAGCAAAATTGAACAGATTACCTTGGGCCTGAGGTTTCAGCCTTATGCTAAAGTTCCGCCGGGGCTGTACGGTCGAGGGAGTGCTTCGGATGTTCTTTTGAATGAGCAGTTTGTTGGGTCAGAGGCCCTCCGGTTTTTGTTGCTTGTTCCAAGGTGGTGGCAAAATGGAATGCAGGTTGAAATGCGGAGGGCCGCGTTGTTTCCGCAAAGTCCCGTGAGATCGCTGCCTTAAAAAGGAGGCTTGCCAGATGGTTGAGTTCGATAAACCTTCATTTGATACCGCAGCCTTTCTGATGAGCGCTGGCCTGGGGCGAAGAATCGTTCAATTGGAGCCCAAGGAGGCGTTCTTCTCTCAGGGAGACCCGGCCGACTCCGTCTACTATCTTCAAACCGGCCGGGCAAAGATGACGGTCGTCTCGGAAACAGGCAAAGAAGCAACCATTGCGATCCTCTCCGACGGCGACTTCGTGGGAGAGGGCGCGCTGGCCGCGATGCCCGGGCTAAGACTGTCCACGGCCACTGCCACTACCGCCTGCACAGCGCTCAAAATAAGCCGGGACGAGATGGTCCGCGTCATGCACGAGGAACGCGACTTTTCCGACCTGTTCTTGAAATTCCTGCTGACCCGCAGCATGCGCATCCAGGCCGACCTTGTCGATCAGCTTTTTAACTCCAGTGAAAAACGCCTGGCCAGAATTCTCCTGTTGATGGCTGAGTTTGGCCGGCCGGGCGATCCGGAGCCGTTGATTCCCAAGATTTCGCAGGAGACCCTGGCGGAGATGATCGGCACGACCCGCTCCCGAGTCAGCTTCTTCATGAACCGTTTTCGCAAGCTGGGTTTCATTGAATATGACGGCCGCATTCGTGTCCACAAGTCGCTGCTGAACGTGGTTCTGCACGATCAAATACCTGACGAGATGGCCAGAATATCTGCTACTTCCCGCGTCCCCGAGCAGTAACTTCAAACCAGCCGAAGACATCCGTTTCGGTCCCTGTACAAAATTGAACAGTTTTGCGATTCCTTGCATGGGACACTGGCCTTGGAACCGATCTTCATCCCCTTGGTGAGGCCGCCGATGCCCTGCACAAAGGAAAGCCTTCTCATCGTCGACGATGCGCCTGCAATTCGAAGGGCGCTTTCGCAGGTTTTCGCAGAAAGCGGGTATGCTGCGCGCACGGCCGAAGACGGTTACGCGGCATTAGATGAGATCCGCCGCCAAGTTCCTGAATTCCTCATTTCCGACCTCAACATGCCCGGCATGTCAGGCTTCGAACTGCTTAGGGTGGTCCGTCGTGAGTTTCCTTTGATCCGTGTGATCGCCATGAGTGGCGCGTTTTCAGTAGACGAGGTCCCTCCTGGCGTAGCTGCCGATGCCTTCTATCAAAAAGGCCGGGGTATTGCCGAGTTGCTGAAGATCATGAAGTTCCTCCCCCAGCCTGAGCGATGGGCGCAGCAGTCTAGTCCTGCGCCCTCGCCAGTGTGGATCGCGAGATACCAGCGCAACGCCGCTGGAGAGGGTTACGCGACGATTGAGTGCCCGGAGTGCATGGGAACTTTTCCAAAGGTGCTCAACGGCGCGATCCATCCGATCAATGAGGCGGACTGCCTTTTCTGTGGAAGCCCGGTTCGCTACGCGATTCTTCAGCCGGACGATTCGTTACACTCGTTGCCGTTTCAGCATGAGCGCTTTGCAGCAACCCCGCGCAATGCCGAAAATAGGAAATCCAGCCTCGAGGCCCCTGCTCAAAGTGCATCGGAACAAGGCGCGTGATGCGGAGAATAACCGAGCTTAGCGTTCTCTTACGCACTGAGGCTGAACTGCCCGCGAGCCTCGCCTTGAAGAGAGGCGAGTTGATTGACGGCTGGGACATCGTCCGGCCAGGTGGCGCGAGTCGGCTGGAAAAAGGGATTCGAAGATGCGGATGGCATTTCATCCGCATAGCCGATGAATCGCTGCGAAGCGGGGTTGGTGAATCGCCGCAGCAGGCTAAAGCTTGTGCGCTTAAGCTGGCTGTTCGCGGTTTCAGTAGATACTTTAACGCCGTGGAGATTCGGCACATCCGCCTCACAAGATATCCATGGTTTGTTCTAGCCAGGGTTGGCGTCTGCCCGTACAGAATCCAACTGGATCCGATTCAGTTTGTGCCAGACGATGCGCTGCTTCTTCCGGCACCCCCCCGGAGGCAATTACCAGCCAGTGCGTCATTGCTGTTTCCGCAGTTCTGCCGCGAAATGCCATTGCTGAAAGAAATGCTGATTCAATCCCGCAGTGATTATGAGAGGGCACAATGACGATCCTGCAAATGGTGGTGATCCTGGTTATTTTTCTGTGGGCCTTGCGGGCTCCGCGAGAGCCGGCTCGTGAGCGCGAACGCTCCCGAAGGTCATGGCGATAAAGCCGGCGAGTAAACCTCGCCCGGCATTCCCTGCAACTGACTCAACACACTCTGCCTGCTACGCAGATGGGATGACTCGCCCAGAAATGGCGCGGTCGAAGTCTGCGTCCCTTCCCCCCACATGGTCGAAACTGCTCAGACCCGCATGAATTGAGCCGCTACGCTCAAAAAGGTTGGAGCCGGAAAATGACGCCCCAACGGTTGCGAGTGGAGCTACTGAGGTTGAGTGCTTAGGCATCCTCTAACGAATAAGAAGCCAAATGATTTTGTATCGATGCGCCGGAAGTGCTTTTCGGCGCCGATTTCGAGAACCGCACGAGCTGAATCCACGGAGGTGGGACAATGAATAGCAATCGAGTGAACGGCAAGGTTGATGAAGTGGTGGGAAGCATCAAACAAAAAGCGGGCAAGCTGACTGGCAACACGCCGCTCCAGGTGAAAGGCATTGTCCAGCAGGTGAAGGGGAAAGCTGAAAACACACTGGGGAAGGCCCAAGATATAGTGCGTGGGGCCAACCGGAAAACCACGGTGCAACAAAACACCCGCCCGTAACTGGAGTTAAACAATTCCCTTTTGCCGGCATCCGCCCCATCCCGTTGGATTCGAGCGCTGCTGAAGTCGCTTGGGCCCGGGATCATCACCGGGGCGGCCGATGACGACCCATCGGGCATCGCGACATATTCGATTGCCGGCGCGCAGCTGGGAACCAAACTGCTATGGACCGCACTGCTGACTTGGCCGTTGATGGCCGCGGTGCAAATGATGTGCGCCCGCATCGGCAAGGTGACGGGACAGGGCCTGGCCGCGAATCTCAAGCAGCGATTTCCAAAATGGCTGTTGCTGGCGTTTGTTGTTGCCTTGCTCATCGCAAATACGATTAACATTGGGGCGGACCTGGCGGGCATGGCAGATGCAGCCTCCATGCTGTCCGGCGTCAATTCCCGTTGGTTTGTTGTGGTATTCGCGATTCTCATCTCGTGGGCGACGATCCGGCTCCAGTATCAGCAGATTGCGGACGTACTGAAGTGGCTGGTCCTGGTTCTGTTCGCTTATCCAATTACTGCGTTTGTGGTGGGAGCCGACTGGAGCCAAGTGCTGCGGGATACCCTGATTCCCTCCATGCCGCATAGCAAAAACGAATGGGCAACGCTGGTGGCGATCCTAGGCACCACAATCAGCCCGTACCTTTTTTTCTGGCAGACAAGCGAGGAAGTTGAAGAGGAGAAGGAGGCAGGCCAAAGTTCGCTGGCCAAGCGCAGAGGAGCCACACCTGAGGAGCTCGAATTAAGAAATATCGATGTGGGCGTTGGCGCGTTTTTCTCGAACACAGTCATGTTCTTCATTATCCTGACCACCGCCGTCACCCTCAACCGGCACGGCATCACGAATATCGAAACTACCCGGCAAGCGGCCGAGGCCCTGCGGCCATTTGCCGGCAACTTCGCGACAACAGTATTTACGCTCGGCATTGTCGGAGTCGGGTTTCTTGCCATCCCTACGCTGGCGGGATCTGCCGCATACGCATTCGCTGAGACGCTGGGATGGCGACAGGGCTTGAGCAAGAAACTAAGACAAGCGCGCTGGTTTTATGCTCTGATCCTGGTGTCGACGGGAGTGGGTGTTGCGCTGGACTTCATCGGCATCAACCCCGTAAGGGCGCTGTACTGGACAGCAGTCATCAACGGATTGCTGGCGCCATTCCTCATGGTCGCAATCCTGATTGTGGCAGCGGACAGAAGACTGATGCAGGGGCAGCCGAGCTCCCGGCTGGGATGGACAGTTGTGGCATTCACCACATTGGCCATGTTCGTAGCGGGCGTTGCCATGTTTGTTGTGTAGCCGAGAGACAAAGGGCTAAGCGGCCTCGGGAGTTTCGCCTGCCTGAGATGCTTCATCGCGCGATGCGAATTTCTCATTGGCATCGATCATGCGCAGGCCCCTGATCTTCCAGATCCCAAAGCAAGTGCCTGCCGCGAGCAGGCCCACGAACACACAGGTCAGCGGAGTCGACCATTTCTGGAGCGTCCCCGACCACAGGCGAATGGCATGGCGTCCATAGACCACACCAAGCCAGGCAACTAGGGAGTAACGCAGGGTGCGAGCCGCTCCGTAGACGGCCAGGAAGCGGCTGCGCGAGACGCCCAGCGCGCCCGAGGCTAGCGCAAATGGCAAGAGAGGAATCGGCGGAGGAAGCAGGGCGGGAAGAAACACAGCGAGGATGCGGTGACGCTCCACCCATCCGACGACCCGGCCAAGAAGACGTGCAGGCACGTAACGGCGCAAAGCCGCTTCGCCGCCTCTGCGACCGAGGTTCCAGGTAGAATATCCACCCACGATGCTGCCGGCGATGGCCATCGCAGCAAGCAGCCACGGGTCCCTACCAAAAGCCACCAGCCAGAGGAGCAGCAAGTCGGTACTACCCGGAATAGGCAGAGGAATGGGAGAGGAGTCGACGATGGCAACGGAGAAAAGACCCAGCGCTCCAAGGTGCGTTAGCCAATGCGGCATCAGCGAGCGATGCACAGGGAGCGCTAGAAACAGGCCTGCGTGTCGAACAGGAATACTCATATAGGTGCACGGCAAACAAGAGCTCGCCTTACCATCCATGCCGAGTGATTCAAGATCCTCTACGGCCTCTCGCGAGTCCGCAGAGGATCGAAGCTTATGTTACCGCAGGCTCCCAGTCGTAGCATTGACCGGGCTTCCAATGGCTTCACCCGATACGACCAGTTCCACTCGCCGGTTTTCTTGCCGCCCGGCGGAGTTATCGTTCGAGGCTACCGGCGAACTGTTCCCGAATCCCGTTGCGCTGACTGAATTTGCAGTAACGCCTTCTTGCACGAGGTAATCGCGAACAGATCCCGCCCGGTTCTCAGAGAGTTTTTGATTCATGTCATCGCCGCCAACATTGTCGGTGTATCCGCCGACTGCAATGTTGAGGCCTGGGTATGCAATCAGTATTCCGGCGACTTTTGCCAGCTTTTCCCGCGCGCCGGGCTTCAACGAATACTGCCCGGTGTCAAACAAAACGTCGGACATGCTGATAATGAGCCCGCGGGCGCTGTCACGCGTCTCAAGAATCTCATTGAGTTGCACTGATAATTGAGCACGCATGGCCGCTTTGTCGCTATCCGCCTTTGACTCATTCTCCTGCGCTTGCTGCGCAATCGATCGGGAACGGTCGGCGTCGGCCTGAGCCGCGGCAATTGCCGCTGCCGATGCATTCTGGTTGGTGACCAATGCAGCCTGGGAGTTCGCCGCATCTGTTTGCGCCGCTACCGCATTCAGTTGCGCCGTGGTCGCGTTGGCCTGCGCGGTTGCCGCGTTGGCCTGAGCCACTGCCGCATCCGACTGGGCTTTTTCCTTCTGCCGGGTTGCCTCGTCGGCTTGCGCCTGCGAGTTTGCCTGCGCTTCCGCGGAAGCCTGGCGTTCGCTCGCTCTTCGATCCTCATCGATTCTTTTGACGGCTATTTCTCGCGCGTCTTCGGCGGTCTGCACGGTCTCGCGGGACTTCGCGATCAGTTCCTTCTTGTCCGAATGGCCTTCCGTTGCATACGCGTCGGCAGTGTTCATCTGCTGGACAGCATGCTGATAGCTATCACCGGCGTACTGCTCGGCTCCTTCCGATCGGGCGATGCGAACTGCATTCCGCGCTTCCAGAAATTCGAGGGGAAGCCTGGCATCCAGAACCACTGGGTCGAACTTGTATCCGGTCGGGATATACCCCCCGCGCTCCATGAGTTCATATTTTGCTTTCACTGCTTCAGTGGTTCCCTGTGTGTCGGCGCTTACAACGTTCTCAAGCACGACAACGTTGCTGGGCTGGCGGACGGCAAAATAGGGTTCTGCGGTGACGATCAGCGCGAACGCCTGGAGATCCGTGGTGGCGGTCAGCTTGCTGCGATCGTTGTCCCCAATCAAAACCTCTCCAAGATTGACTGCGCGGCCGTCAGGCGAGATTGCCCAAAGCACGTAGGTCAGGTATTCGGTGCCAAAGGTCGTAGGGTTTTGCAGATTTCCAAAGTACGCTTCGACTTCCATGGTGCCGCGTTTACTTCGCACTTTGGCTTTTCCGTTGGCTGAAGGCAACAAAGTGGTTCCGGCGAGATCCACGTCCGTGGCGCCGCTGCGATGTTGATAGTCAACCGCGTCGACCGTGCGGCTGGTTTCGTCCACAACATAGGCTGGAATTGGTTGGGCAGGCACGAGGACGATCGAATCTTGCGGGCTGGCCTGAGCGAACGCGCTCAAGCTGAGTACACTTCCCATCACGAACAATAAAGTGTGCTTCACGATATCTCCTGCAGTCAATGGACTGCCTTACTGTGTTGTTAACTCAGGTTGGCAGGCTTCGATGGTGCTATCAGTTAACGCCCGACGCGGAATTGATGGAGGTGATCAAACACCCCATAGAGATTTGCGATCCACAAAACCAAAACGAGAACCACCAGGCCGTTCAGGATCGATTTGATTTGTCCTTGCATGGGGATGAACCTGTTCACAACCCACAACAGAAGCCCTGCTGCAACAATTGTGATGAGTACGGTGGAAAGTGGCATTTCGTGTTCTCCAATCATTTCTTAGGTTCGGTGCCCCCAGGGCATCTTCGGGAAGTCGCGAACGATCGACTCATTTGGCGCGGGAGCGATCAGAAAGAGGAGAACGATTGCTCCGCTTGACCCCTATTCTTCCAAGTCCATGGAGAAATAGCTGAGCCATAATGCTCATCGGAAATGGTGAAAGAAGGAATATTTGACGTGATCCGGCACTTCCAACTACAGGCCGCGCGGCTCACGCAGCGGTGCAGCCCAATGCGTCGGGGCTGGAACCAGGCCTTTCAGAAGAAAAGCGACTATGCGGATGCGCCATCGGGGCTTGGATTATGCCAGCCGCCATCTGCGGCGATAAGGGAGTCAGCTTCTTTCGGCCCCCATGTGCCGCGTTTGTAGCGGCGAACCGGATGGTGCTTCTTCAGGACCCGATTAACCACTTCCCATGCAGCTTCAACGGCATCCTCGCGGGTGAAGAGCGCCCCGTCGCCCTTCATGGCGTCGCCCAGGAGCCGTTCGTATGGTGTTTCCTCTCCCGGCTGGTCATCGCACAGGTAAAGCTCTCGCTCTTCCCCGATGAATTCCTCACCGGCAAGCTTCACGCGGGCGGCCAGAGCGATGGCGGAGCTCGGGGAGAGCCTGAATCGGAGGTAATTCGATCGGCTATTTGCCTGCACGGCATCGGCAAAGAGCTTCTGCGGAGGCCGCTTCAGCTCCACCAGGATTTCAGTTGCGGTCGTTGGGAGGTATTTGCCCGAGCGCAAGTACCAGGGCACTCCCTCCCAGCGCCATGAGTCGATGAAGAGACGCAGGGCGCAATAGGTTTCGACATCGGAGCGCTTCGCCACGTCCGGCTCATCACGATAACCCAAATACTGGCCGCGCACGACATCGCTGGGCTTGAGAGGGAGCATGGCTTTAAAAACTTTCGCCTTCTCGCTTTGCACGTCTCCAAAGTCCCGTCCGGCGGGCGCTTCCATCGCCAGCAGCGCCGCAATCTGGAAGAGATGATTCTGGATCACGTCGCGCAGACAGCCCGCTGTCTCGTAAAATGCGCCGCGCCCGGCCACGCCGAAATTCTCCGATAGGGTGATCTGGACGCTGGCCACGTAGTTACGGTTCCAGATCGGTTCAAGAAATGAATTGGCGAATCGGAAATAAAGGATATTCATGATCGCTTCCTTTCCGAGGAAGTGATCGATGCGGAAGATAGAGACTTCAGGGAACACCGAATGCGCAACCCGGTTCAGTTCGCGGGCCGAGGCCAAATCGCGCCCAAACGGCTTTTCGACAATCACGCGCGCGTTCTCGGCCATCTTCGCGGCCCCCAGTCCCTTGATCACCGTTTCGAAGAGCGCAGGCGGAATTGCCAGATAGTGCGCAGGCCGCCGCGCTTTGCCCAGCGCGACTTTGATCGCCTTGAATGTATTGCTATCTGCGTAATCTCCGCTCACGTACTTCAGCAAAGACAGAAGACGTTTCAGTGCTCGCTTGTCATCGATTCCGCCGGCTCGCTTGATGCTGTCGATCGCTCGCCTCTGCAGGCGCTCGAGGCTCCACTTCGGGAAGGCAACGCCGATGACCGGAACTTTGAGTGCACCGCTCTTCACCATTGCGTAGAGCGCAGGGAAGATCATTTTGTGGGCAAGGTCGCCGGTGACACCGAAGACGACCAGTGCGTCCGATTGCGACTCGGCCATCAGGCGCCCTCTTTCTGGCCAGTTTTCTCCTGGTGGCCTCCGAACTGGAATCGCAATGCGGATAGCAGCTTATCGGCAAACGTGTCTTCGCCGCGCGAACTGAAGCGCTCATACAACGCGGCACTCAGCACGGGGGCAGGAACCGATTCGTCAATCGCAGCGGTAATCGTCCAGCGTCCTTCACCCGAGTCCGACACACGGCCGGTAAATTTCGCTAGATCAGGGCTGTCGAGCAGCGAAATGGCGGTCAGATCGAGGAGCCAGGATGAGATCACGCTACCGCGACGCCAGACCTCGGCGATGTCGGCAAGGTTCAGGTCGTATTGGTACACCTCGGGGTTGCGCAGGGGTGTCGTTTCAGCGTCCACAGTTTGCTGCTGCTTGCCGACATTGGCGTGTTGGAGAATGTTTAACCCCTCCGCGTACGCGGCCATGATTCCGTACTCGATTCCGTTGTGGACCATCTTCACAAAGTGGCCGGCGCCGTTGGGGCCGCAGTGCAAGTAGCCATGCTCGGCGGTGCCGCCAATCTTTTCCCGGCCGGGCGTGCGCGGTGCTGAATCGATGGATGGCGCCAATGCGGAAAAGATGGGGTCGATGCGCTGAACTACATCCTTTTCACCGCCGATCATCAGGCAGTAGCCACGATCGGCTCCCCACACTCCGCCGCTAGTTCCTGCGTCGACATAGTGGATGCCTTTAGGTTTCAATTCGGCGGCGCGGCGAAGGTCGTCACGATAATAGGAGTTCCCGCCATCGATGACCGCATCGTCCGCCTCGAGCAGCGGGGTCAAGTCTTTGAGCGTCGCATCGACGACGCCTGCCGGCACCATCATCCAGACAACGCGAGGCGTTTTCAACTTCTTCACGAAATCTTCAAGCGAATTGGCGCCAACAGCGCCTTCCTTGGCAAGCGATTGAACGGCATCCGAATGAATATCGTAGACAACGCAGTTGTGGCCCGCGCGCATTAGACGCCGGACCATGTTGGTTCCCATCCTGCCCAAGCCGATCATGCCGAGTTCCATGTGTTCCCCCTTTGATGAAGTTTCACAGCGTTCCTGGCCGCGGACCGTTCGAAACACATGCAGCGGCTATGCTTGCGGTCACATCTTAACAGAGCGATTGTTACGTTTAGATGCTGAAATGGCAATAAGCGGCAGCTTGCGCCTGGGCCTTCATTTTTGGTTCTGCCTTGGTCAGCGGCGGGGGATAAAAGCCAGATTGTCGCTCATCACGAAGACGGCGAGTGCCACGGCCATGATGAGCGCACAGACCCAGAAGCGCCAGTCGCGGTGCATCCGCTGCCAGTAGGGACCGGGGTTAGTTTCACCATGGTCGCCGCTATGTCCTTCAGTGAAGTGCCGGTTTCCTGTCATATCGCCTCCAGTTGTCTTGTCGCATTCGGCAAAGTCGCAGCATACGAGTCTTAGATGCAGCTCAGAGGCAGACCTCGAAGGCTATGGCTTTGGGGGCGCAGCTGCAGAGACCTGGACTGGCCGGTCGGCATCGGTTCTGGATGTGCTAACCGCCGGCGCCGGAGTTGCGGCCGGTATCTCGGTTCCCGCCGGATAAATGAGAATCTGGATCGAGCCCCAATCCGCGTCAAGGTTCGCGCCCGGCTGCTTGCCCTGTCCCAGCGTCTTGAGCTGGCTGTCGTCAAATCCGAAGTTCTCAGCCAGATACTCGCGGATCACCATCGCCCTGGCCTCGCTGAGGACGAGATCCTTCTGGGTATCGCCATCCATGCCAGTCGAGACCATTACGACTGCAACACCGAATTGAGTCTGCGCCAGGAAGTCGCCGGCGTCCTTGAGAGTCTTCTCGTTCTTCATCTTGGCCGAATCGCGGTCATCAAAGATCTGCCTGGCAGAGTATGTGAAAGTCTTCTCAGGAGTCGATTGCGGAAGCACCGCAATCCTATTCGCGGCCAAGCTGGCGGAGTCTTCGTATCCACGCTTCTTGAAGTATCCGCTTAGCAAGAAGTTGTGTTTCAGGGCCTCCATATTCTCCTGGAAGTCCGTTACACCAGCTTGTGCCTGCACCATCGTGGCCTGAAGCGTGGTCGTGGTCTGTTCCAGGTTGTTATAAACCCGCTTGTCGTTCACCAGCAAACCCACGGTTCCCTGTCCCGAATCGATCTTGGCGCTAATCGAGTTCAGATGGGCCGTGGCCAAAGTTGTGTTGAGGACGGCCTGCTGGCTGCTATCCAGAATCGCGCTCGTCTTTGCAAGCAGTTGACCCAGCTCCAGCGGCGGCACACTCTGGATGGTCTCGCCGTCCCTCACATCTGCCTGCCCGGCAGAACCGAATGTGATGGCCATGAACTGATTTCCCAGCATCCCCTCGGTCTCAATCGAAGCTACAGAGTCCTGCTTGATAATCGCGTGCGTCGATCTGGCGAGTTCCATGATGACGATGACCTTGTCCCCCGGCTTCTTCGGCAACTCGATGCCGGTCACTGTTCCGCTGTGCACTCCGCCCACCTGCACGTCGGCGCCGTCAGCCAGACCGGCCACATTTTCGAATTGCGCCTTCAAGTCGTATGTGGAGCTAAACAGATATTCTTTGCTCCCAATGATGAAGACTCCGGCAGCCAGAACTGCCAGCGCCGCAACGATGAACGCACCCAACCTCGCCACTCTCGACATAAGCCCTCCTACGATTGCTTTAAGAACTCCTTCACAAAGCTGATGTCGCTTTGTTGAAGGTCTTCAAACGTGCCCTCGATCACTACGTCGCCCTCATTCAGCAGGGCGAGGCGGCCTGCAATCGTCCTGGCGCTATGCAGATCGTGCGTCACTACGATGGACGCCATTTGGCGCTCTCTCTGGAGCTTGAGAATCAACTCGTCGATTTCGGCGGAGCTGATGGGATCGAGACCGGCTGTCGGCTCGTCGAGCAGCAAAATCTCTGGCTCGAGCGCCAGCGCGCGCGCCAGGCCAACGCGCTTTTGCATTCCGCCCGAGATATCGGATGGCATCTTATCGATGTCGCCGTCCAACCCTACCTCGGCCAGCAACTGCCTTACGCGGCCGGCTCGCTCGGATTTCGGCATGTCTCTGCGATGGTGTTCAAGAGGGAAGGCCACGTTGTCCTGGACGCTGAGCGAGTCGTAAAGCGCCGCGCTCTGAAACAGGAAACCCATCTTTTTCCGGATCTCTCCCATTCGGTCAAGCCCCAGGCCAGCAAGATCCTGGCCATGGATGCAAACCGAACCTGAGTCGGGTTTCTCGAGACCGATAATCAGCCTCAGCAGCACGCTCTTGCCTGTGCCGCTGCGTCCGAGCACGGCCAGGGTTTCTCCCTTGCCCACGCGCAAAGTGACCCCGTTAACGACCTTGTGGCCGTCGAAGGATTTGTATACGTTCTCGACGGCAACGACGGGCACAGAACTGTCTTGCTCGGGTTCCGCATGCTTCGTCGCGATGTCATAAGCTGTGGCCATATTTGTTTTACGAATGCTTCTAAGAACGGTTAGGGAAAGAAAACAAGGATGAATTTCACCAGCACGACATCGGCCAGGATAAGGAAGAGCGAGGCGAGCACGACTGAGTTGGTGGCCGCGCGGCCCACACCCGCTGCTCCTCCGCGCGTGCGCATTCCCTGAAAGCAGGCAATGAGCCCGATGATCAGGCCATAGACGGTGGTCTTGAATGTCTGCGGCAGGAATGCACTGAATGTGGAGCCATTAAAGCCGTTTGCAATGAATTGATGGAATGAGAGCGGTTCAACCATGGCCTGTGCAGACCAGCCAGTCAGCAATGCAAATGCGTCGGTGGCAATCGTCAGCAGTGGCAGCATCAGGATGCAGGCCAGTATTCGCGTCGCTGCCAGAAGCCTGTAGGGGTTGATCGCGGACGCCTCGATGGCGTCAATCTGCTCGGTCACCTTCATCGATGCAAGCTCCGCGCCCATGCCGGCGCCCACGCGCCCGCTTACGACCAGGCCGGTGATGACCGGTCCCATGACCTGAATCACGGAGTACACGAGAGTGGCAGGGAACATCGATTTGGCGCCGAATCGGCTCAGACTGTAGCGCGCTTCGAGCGAGAGAATAACGCCAATTGCGGAGCCTGCCATAGCGACCAACGGCAGAGACTTCGAACCAACTTCGTCGAGCTGCCGAATCAGCTCGCGCCATTCAAACGGCGGAGTCACCGCGGCCTGCAAGACGCGCCAGGAAAAGATGCCCAGGCTGCCGAACCACTCGAAGAACCCGTTAAACAGCTTTGCCGCATAGCCTGCGACGGAGGACAAAGGCTCGGTCCGCCCCACCGGAAGTGAAGGGTTGAGGCTCGCAACGGGTGTAAATCCGCGGTCGCTCATCGGTTCGAGCCTTGAATAGGCGAGCCGTGCGTATTGTTCAAATGCATGCGTGAAATCGGGGCATAGGTTAGGTTACGGAGGGATTCCACCGCAATGCTGCCGCCTTTGGATACCAGCGGGCTGTTGTTACCCATCCGAAACGCATCCATTGATATACCCGTTGTGATGTTTTCAGAGTGAAGGACTCAAGGGATGGTCACATTTGCACGCAACCGACGATTGTTTACGTCTGCAATGGCCGGGCGACCAATCGAGGCCAAACCCGCCCGTTGGAGTCGATGACCCACGGAGCAGATGTCCAAAAGAGCACAGTCTGTGCACGAGAGCTGAGGCGACAATACAGGAAACCAGCCATTTTCGCGGCTCGGCGCGGAGTCCGTCATGTCAGAGGTTCATATTTCTCCTTCCATTCCCACGAAGATCTTATTGCCCATCGACTTCAGCTCATCCTCTCAAGCGGCGCTCGAGATTGCCGCCGATCTTGCGAAGCACTTTCACGCGGAACTCCATCTCGTGAATGTGATTCCGATGTTTCCCACCACGACGCTTCCAGACGTGGTTCCCGAAGCAGAGTTCATTCAGGAGGCCAGAACATTTGCGGGGCAGCATCTGGCGAAGTGCCATGCGGCTTTAGCGGCCAGGGGAGTGAAGTCGACTTCCAGTGTCGAAGTTGGAAATGACATTGCCGGGAACATCATGGAGGTGGTGGAGAGGGAGCATATCGACATGGTGGTGATCTCGACGCACGGCATCTCCGGCTGGCATCCGCTGGTCTTCGGATCGATTGCCGAAAAGGTTGTGAAGCTCGTGCAATGTCCCCTCCTGCTTCTTCATTCGGCTAAGCCCGACGCCGACGGGAAGACTCCGGCGGGACATTCCACGGAATGGTGGTAGAGAAGACGCCAGATCCCATCTTGCAACGCTCAGTTGCGCAGAACCTCAAGACGATTTCCCGGAATGAGCAATATAGACCAGACGGACTCTTTGACCCCGGGCGATGATGGACAGAGATTGATCGTAATTGCGGTCAATCACGGGGAGTTTCCCCACTTTGCGCGAATGCCCAAGGACTGGCTCGGGCCTGCGTTGCCGGCGTCAGGTCGCAAAAAGGGAGATGGCCTTTATTCCCTCGAGCACTTCGTTCACGGCCCTTGAACCCTTTGCCACAATCTCTGAACATGGCATCAAGCAGCGACGCCACCCTGGGCATGAAGAGGCCATTCAAAACCAACAGCCTTTAACGAGGTAGCATTTTGACGAGCAGTAACAACAAGACATTCGATTCCGCGGCCTTTCTTGCAACCGCTGGGCTCGGCCGAACGATCATCGAGTTGAAGCCGAAGGACACATTCTTTTGCCAGGGAGATGCAGCGGACTCTGTGTACTATCTGCAAAAGGGCCGAGCAAGGGTCACGGTGGTCTCGCAGAAGGGCAAAGAAGCCACCATTACTCTTCTATCCACAGGCGATTTTGTCGGAGAGGAATCGCTCGCGGCAATCGTCGGGCTGCATATGGCCACCGCAACCGCGGTGAATACTTGTACTGCGCTCAAGATCAGCAGAAACGAAATGATCCGTGTGATGCATGACGAACCTGCATTCGCCGATCTAATCCTCAAATTCCTGCTGACCCGCAGTATGCGGACCCAGGCCGATCTTGTCGATCAGCTCTTCAACTCCAGCGAAAAACGTTTGGCGCGGATTCTCCTATTGATGGCGGAGTTCGGCAAACCCGGAGAACCGGAGACCTTCATCCCGCCCATTACCCAGGAAACACTGGCGGATATGATCGGCACAACGCGATCCCGTGTCAGCTTCTTTATGAATCGCTTTCGCAAACTCGGTTTTATCAGCTACAACGGCCGCATCCAGGTACACAAGTCTCTTCTGAACGTGGTTCTGCTCGATCAATTGCCTGACCACAATGCGCAGAAACCCGCCATTCCTCCGGTTCCTTGAACTGGTTCGGCAAAAGTACTCACTCAGCTTCGAACGGCCCCGCCGAAAAGCAAGGACATCCGCGCCAAACCCCGCAGGCGGATTACGCAGCCGGCTGGTGCGGATCAGGAATTGAATCGATGCCCGAGTAAGCCGCCAGGGCGCTACGGCTTCTGATGACCAAGTTTGAGCCGTGCATTCTCACCAGGTCATGGGTTCTAAATTCAGCCAAGGCACGCGTGACCGTTTCACGCGATGCTCCGATGCACTCAGCGATTTCCCGGTGAGTCAGGGCGCACCGAATCTGGACACCTTCCGTAGTCCGGTGACCCTCTTTGCTCCATTCCAACAATATGTGGGCGACTCTCGCCATTGCGGACGATGTAAGGCCGAGTAAGCGCAATCTCTCGCGGGATCGCACGAGTTCCACACATAACTCGTGCGCGACATTTTGACTAGCCATCGGATGACGCGAAAGAAACCTGAGAAAATCCGGGCGTCGCATCGCCGCGACGCTGCATGGGTACGTCGCCTGCGCCCGAATCTCAGAGGAGTTGCCGGAAATGGCAGAAGTGAGCCCCAGAGTATCTCCTGCGCTCGAAACCCCAAGCAAGAATCGCTTGCCATCGGAGGAATTCATAGAGATTTTCACTTCCCCTTTCAATAGGAAAAGGACGCTGGAAGGCTCCTGTGCCTCGCTGATGAGAACTGTCGAGCCGGGGCAATGGAAATGTCTCACAAGGGACGCAAAGTCGCTCTGTGCTTCAGGTGGGAGATCCTTAAAGAATCCTTCTGTACTACAAGGCCTGCGGACGTCGTCCCGAATCACTCCATAAGCGACTGGCATCGAGAACTCGCGCAGGATGGGCATTTCACTTTTTCGAGCCCTCGTTGCGGCGAAGTCACCCTCGTGACGGCCGGCCTGAATTTCACTTCTGGCCTGGCCATGAATCAGTTGCAAGGCTCGCATCGATCTCCCTCCGACCCAATCATTTGATCCCGCCGGTTGTTTCCGCCGGCCCGGCGAATTCGAATCCGCCCGCAGATTTGAATGTGCTGCTCTGATGCCTTTCATGCTGCAATACCAGGCATGGCTCGTCTCAAGACAGGCGGCTTCGCCCGTTCGGCCATGATTTCACCAATACTTTGCAGCAGGGTGGACGGCTCGTTTCTGATTGTTGCGTCTGCAAAGCTGTCGCAGCCGGTTGAGGAGTCGGTAATCGAAACCACCGGTGTCTGCGAACCGATTGCCCGAATCAGGAAGGTCAATCTCTCCCGGCTATCGGTTGGGATGGAATGACCGAGGAGAACCAAGTCGAAATCACCATCCCTGATTTGGACGATCGCTTCCCTGATCGACCCTGTGGACGTAACGATGAATCCAGCAGACTGCCAAACTGAGCTCTGACTCTCCAGGAGTGATGAATCCAGGCCAACGGCAAGAATGACCGTTAGGGACATAATGACCTCCAAGATGGGGATATAAGGCTCGACCGCCCAGGAAAAATAGGCCAAGTATTGCTTAAATATCTGATCCTTGGCGAAGAATCTGTTCAATTTTGCTCATTGTCCCTGTCTTCATCCCACTTTTACGGGTTCGATTCCGAGGCTTCGATCGCGATGGTGGCTCCTGTCAGGCGGTCTGCCACTGTCTTGTTTATCTCGATCCGGCTTAAAGGCCTCTTTCGCTCGCGCCTGGAGCGCGACGGACCTGGGGGGAAAAGGGCTGAGACAGCGCACGTTTAGCGGCATTCAAAGTTGCTTGCGTCGTCGGTGTTGCCTTGCCCTTTGTATTGGGCGTGCTTTGGATACGGGCAAAGCGGTCGGCTTCGGCCGGGGAATGCCTTTCCGGTAGCCGTCACCGACTGCGGCGCGATGCCCTTTTCGACCCAGTTGGATAATGCGCCCAACAGATCAAATTGATCGAGCGAAGGCCCGCCGTCGCAGTGACTCATGCCTGGAACGAAATAAAACTGGCTCCATTTGGAAACGGAGTCAGGCCCGCCGTTCGCGGAAACCATGTGCCTGAAGTAATCGAAGGTATCGAGGGGCGAGAACCACGGATCGCTGTCGCCGTGGAAGAAGATCAGCTTGCCGCCATGGCTTGAGAAGGTAGACAGGTTGACGGAGGTCGAGTCGACGAGAGGCTGGATATCTGTCAGTGCCTCGGTGTCGACGTCCACCTCGGTGGCAGTGGTCGGAGGTCCAAAAACACCCGGGCCGGGGACGAGAATTCCGTTGATTCCGGTGGTGGCGGTGATGCCTGAATCGTAAAGGAAGCCCGAATAGACCTGAACTCCTTCGGATGTTTTAGGGCCGCCAATTGCCTTCTTGATGGCAGCGACTTTAGCAGGCGCGAGGCAGGAATCAGTCTGGTCTGCTTTACATGCCAGAGCCGCGGGATCGAAATGACAATCAAGAGGATCGGAAATCATGCCATCGGCCAATCCGTCGAGCGCGTCACACTGTTTCATCAGCGCATCCATGAGCAGCTTTCGGTCGCCATCGGTGATGGCTTCGGTGATGATGGGTTTTCCATTGGAATCCTTGGGCGCAATCTGGTTGAATGCCGCGGGAATCCATTGACCGATTGCGAGATTGGAAAAGCCGGTGCGCATCGCCGGGTCACCGACGATGATTCCATCGAATTCCGTAGGGTAGCGCTGGGAGAGGACCATTCCTTCGCGGCCGCCGGTGGAGCATCCGGTGAAATAAGACCAGGCCGCCGGCTTGGCGTAGTACTGCGCGATGATTTGTTTTGAAAGAGCAGCGACCCGGACATTGGCCTGATAGGCGAAATCAAGAAAGGCCTGCTGGTCCTTGTGGAAACTGAAGTCGAAGACGCCATTATGGGTCTTGTGGCCGGTGTCTGTGCTGACGACGGCGAAACCGCGCAGGATGGCGGGCTTGTCTCCCGCCGCTGTGGCGCCTACGGGCGGGTACACGATCCCGTTGGCGCCTGCGCCGCCTTGCATGAGGAAGTCGCCATTCCACTGGTCGGGCATAGCGAGCACGAATTGGATGCCGAATTCTTCTCCGCCTGCACCTTTGCGACGATTGATAACACCTTCAACGCGGCAATAGGCGGGAAGAACAAGAAACTGCTGGGGGTCGGTGAAGGGAATCGGCTCTTTGCTTTTGTTGCCGATCCGAGCGGCTTTGGTGATTTCGACATCCGGGGCTTTGAAATTGATCAGATCGGCGCAGGTCTTTGGCTGCTGAGCCCATGCGCAGGGAGCCAATAAGGAAACGAGCAGAATCATCGAATTCAGCTGTCGAGGGCTCACGGTCTCTCACTTTCGACACCGAGTCCACTATAACCCGTAGAGGGCAGACCGGATATCCGTCGCGGAGCCAGCACCTCTTGAGAACGAAGTTGAGTTTTGAGTATAAAATGGTTGAAAAGCCCCCAAAGAACTGCTCAATGCATCGAACCTGACCGGCTATGCAGCGCGAGGCCAGGCCGGCAGTGAATGTGTATCGTTTAGTGAATAGTACTTGCTGGCCCATGAAGATCGCCGGAGGAAGTGACGACGATGAAACAGGAAAAATCGACGATTGCGAAGCCGCTGACGACGAATAAGCATCTGATCCGCTGGGTCGAGAAGATGGCGGAGCTGACGCAGCCGGCCGCCATTCACTGGGTGGATGGAAGCCAGCAGGAGTACGACTGGCTGTGCGATGAGCTGGTGGCATCGGGGACATTCATCCGGCTGAATGAGAAGAAGTGGCCGGGCTGTTTTTACGCGCGCTCCGACCAGCGTGACGTAGCGCGCATTGAGGACCGCACGTTTATCTGCTCTCTTTCAAAGGACAACGCCGGGCCGACCAACAATTGGGTTGAGCCGTACGAGATGCGCAAGAAGCTCAAGGAGCTGTTCAACGGCTGCATGCGCGGACGGACGATGTATGTGCTGGCGTTCAGCATGGGGCCAGTGGGCTCGCCGATGTCGCGCATCGGAGTGGAGTTAACCGATTCGCCCTACGTGGTGGTGAACATGCGCATCATGACGCGGATCGGGCTGCCGGTGCTGGCCGAGATTGACCGCGATACCATGCGCGTGGTGCCGTGCATGCACTCGGTGGGCGCGCCGCTCGATCCGGGACAAAAGGATGTGCCCTGGCCATGCAACGACGAAAAGTACATCGTTCATTTTCCTGAGACGCGCGAGATCTGGAGTTACGGGTCGGGATACGGCGGGAATGCTCTGCTAGGCAAGAAATGCTTTGCGCTGCGCATCGCCTCGAACATTGCGCGCGATGAAGGCTGGATGGCCGAGCACATGCTGATTGTGGGCGTGGAATCACCGCAGGGCGAGAAGACGTATGTAGCAGCTGCGTTTCCGTCGGCGTGTGGCAAGACCAACTTTGCGATGCTGGTGCCGCCGAAGGCGCTGGGTGACTGGAAGGTAACGACGGTCGGCGACGATATCGCGTGGATCAAGCCGGATGCGAACGGCCAGCTGCGAGCGATTAATCCCGAGGCGGGATTCTTCGGCGTTGCACCGGGCACCAGCGAGAAGACGAATCACAATGCAATGATGACGCTGCGTCGGAACACAATTTTTACCAATGTGGCGCTGACGCCGGATGGTGGCGTGTGGTGGGAAGGCATGACGGACGAGCCGCCGGCTGAATGCACTGACTGGCGCGGCGAGCGCTGGACGCCGGAGATTGCGAAAAAGACCGGCGCCAAGGCGGCGCACCCGAACGGCCGGTTTACCGCGCCCGCCAGGCAGTGCCCGTCGATCGATGAAGCGTGGGAGGATCCCGCGGGCGTGCCGATCGGCGCTTTCGTTTTCGGTGGCCGGCGGTCGACGACGATGCCGCTCGTGTACCAGGCCTTTAATTGGAGCGCGGGGGTTTACACGGGCGCCACCATGGGATCGGAGACAACAGCAGCGGCTAGCGGTGCGGTGGGCCTGGTGAGGCGCGATCCCATGGCGATGCTGCCGTTTTGCGGCTATCACATGGGCGACTACTTCCGCCACTGGATCAAGATGCAACGTTCGCTCACCTCTACGCCGCGGATTTTCAACGTAAATTGGTTCCGCAAAGGCGAAGACGGGAAGTTTCTGTGGCCGGGGTTTCGCGAGAACATGCGGGTCCTGAAGTGGATCGTGGACCGCGTGCATGGGCGCGCACAGGGAAACGAAACGCCCATCGGCTGGACGCCCTACTACGACGACATGGAGTGGTCAGGGCTGGACATCTCGCGTGCGCAATTCGAACAGATGCAGAAAGTGGATCGCGTCGCCTGGCGCAAGGAGCTGATCGGGCATGAAGAGCTCTTCATCGACGTTCACGACCACCTTCCGCCGGAGATGATCTACGAGCGCGAGTTGCTGATCTGCAGGATGTGAGAGTTGCTTGTTGTGCCGCTTGTCTGGCGGCATGGACGCCGCCAGTACAGCCGGCCCAGAGGCCAGCGCTATTCTAAAGGACGCTCGACGCGCGGGCTGAACGCGAGTTGACGAAAGAAATTGACGAGTAGATCCGCGGTTTCGTCGCTGGTGAATGATGCGGCGCAAAGGACGAGATCGGTTCCAGCGCCGGCAACGAGTTCGTCCGGCGTGGCGGCGATGGCGATGCATTTCTCCCGCCGATTGGTGCAACTGGCCAAATCGCCGATGGATTGGTGGATGGTGGGGGTGGCGATGACGGTATGCGGCGGCGCCATGCGGTCCACCAGCCAGAGGATTTCAAGCTTGGACTCGAGTTCGTCAGGGACGCAGTCGATCACGAGGTCGGCTTCGCGGACAGCGTCTTCGATTGTGAAAACGAACGCGACCGCGGGCAAAGCCTGGGGACTGAGCTCCTGGCGGATCGATTCCCGCGCGTGATGCAGGTTGCCGGGCATGACGTCCTCAAGCAGGACGCGATAGCCAGCGCGGGCCGCTCCCGACGCGAGCCGGCGGCCGAGGGGCCCAGCCCCGATGATGGCAACGGTGAGCACAAGCTTCAGAGGGTCGTCGAGAGACTCACTTGATGGCGAGGGCCGCGGCCACTTCGTCGATGCTGGGGCGGGCGCGAAGCAGGTGCTCGGCGACCTTGGCGCGCTCGTCGGCGGAGAGCGTAGGGACTAAAGCAAGCACCCGGCGCAGGGTCACGGCGACATCGTCAATGTAGTTCATCAGGCGGATCGCTTCTCCAGATAGGGGCATGTTTTTCCTCTAGGGTGAGTTCCACTTCTATTGTAGGGCGCGAGGCGGGAGTGTTGCGAAACGGACGAGAGATTGTCGATCGGTGGCCAGGGAGCGGGACTCGAGACGAATCACCGGCGACCGTCGCTACGGGTGCTGCTCGACGGCGATGTTGACAGTGGCCGTGGAGCCCGAGGCGGCAAGGCCGAGAAGGTTGGTGGCGACTCCGGGCAGCGAGACAGGGAGAAACGTGACCGAGCCGTCAATAGCTGACGTAGCCGTGGCGGCCTGAGTGGCCAGAAGCGTCCCCTGGGTGCAGACGGTGTGCGGTGCACAGGGCGGCGACCAGGCATAGAGCGCCTGAAAAAGCGAGACCGTGCCGCCGGCCATTGGGTTGCCGTCCATGTCGAGGAGGCGCAGCGCGATCTGGCTGGGCGTGCCCGAGGCGGCGAGGGTCTGGCTGACGCCGGAGATGGGTTCGAGCAGAGCGTACTCCGGACGCGCGCCATAGGCGGTAAACGCGACACATTGGCTGGTTCCATTCAGGCAGGAGTTGATGCTGACGACCTGGCTCTCGGCAAGCGGGCCAACAATGAGGGTCTGCGAAGCGATGCCTGCGGAGTTGGTGAGCGCGGCAGCGGAGCCTTGTGGACTGATGCCGCCGCCGGACGGAGTTTGCCAGGAGACCGACTGACCGGCAAGGGGAACGCCGTTCGAGAGCACAAGAGCCTGCACGGTCCACGTAAAGGTGGCCCCAGCCGCCAGTGAAAGCCGCGGTGAGAGAGAGACCAGGGTCGGTGGAGTTCCGCCGGCAAATTGGGCCTGCAAGCTGGAGCCGTTGGTGAGTGAAGCAGTCACGATGGACCACGTGCCGTCGACGGCGGTCACGTTCATGGTGGCGCGGCCGTCGCCGGTGGCCGTGACCGAGCAGACGGGCAGTCCGCAGCCGAGCGTGGCCGTGCCGGCGGTGACGGTGTAGATGACGGTGACGTCGCCGGCCGGCGCGAGCGAGGGAGTGAGAGCCGTGACGGTGAAGGGAAGAGGCACGCCGATCGGCACAGTGCCGGCGGGCGCGGACAGGAGCGACACTGCGTCGCCCGTGCCGGAGTCGTAACTGATGCCGCCGGAAATGACTGTGGCTGCGAAGAGAGTGGGCAGGTCGTCGACTTCAACGTCGACCGAGCCGGTGACGCCGGAGGCCGCGGGTGGCGCAATGGCGGTGATCTGGTTCGGCGAGATGCTGGTGACGAGCGCAGGCTGACCACCAATCAGAACTGTGTCCGCTAGGCGAAAGCCGGTGCCCTCGATGGTGATGGGGCCGCCGGAGGCAGTTAGGTGCGCGGGCGAAACCGAGTCGGCGTAAAGCAACCAGCCGTCGTAGGCGTAGTCCGGGCGGCCATCGCCGCGCAGGTCGGCGATACCGATGCGGACGATGTCGTCAGCGCTCGAGGCCACGCGCAGCCAGGTTTCGCCGGGGGCCAGACCATTGAGCCCAGGCGCTGCGCCAATCGGCGTTGCTCCAGCGGCGTCGAATGCATCCCAGACGCCGATCGAGGGCATAGCCTTGGAGTTCGAGGAGGCGCCGGTCTCGTCGAGAGCCTGAGTGACGACAGTAAAGATGCGATTGCCGCGAACTGGGAAGGTGAACCAGTCCGTCTGACCGACCTGGCTCAAGCGCCCGCACCACATTCCGCCTGTGGGCATGGGACGCGGCTGCTGCTCGGAACCGATGGCGTCGTCAAAGCCCGCGACGGGCGAGTCAACGGCAGTCACGGTGAGCGTCTGCGCACTTCCGGGCGACAGATTGGATAGTGTGATGAGGTTCAATGCGCCGGAAGGCGAAACCTGGCCCTGCGTGTAGGGGCCGATAGAGTTTTCGAGAATATAAAGCGGATCGATCGCCTCAAAAGTGACCTGGTAGCTGGCGACTGTCGCGCCGGGCGGCAGCGGGATTCCGCTCAGGTCAAAGAAGCCCTCCAGTGAGGGATCATTCGAGCCCCACATCGTAAGCGGGTCGCCGCGCGCATCGGAGAATCCGGTGACAGGGTTGCCGTGATTGCCGCTGAAGGTCGCGCCAGTTACGGCCGTCACCGTGTACTGGTAGAGAGGATTTCCGTTTGCGTCGAGCGGGCGCGCGACCACGTTGACGCCCTGCATGGCGTAGCCAGTGCGGAAAGTGACCTCGCCCTGGATGGAGATGGTGTTGGGCGCGGTGAGCTGCTTGCCGGGGAAGTTTGCGAGGTTGGCTGCGGTGACCGGGTAGATGCGGTTGAGCGCAGCAATGTCGTCGTAGCGCAGAACTGCGGGGTCGGGGATGCACGAGCCACCGCTTGCGCCGCAAGTGCCGCTCAGCGGTTCCATGATAGGCCAGCCCTGCGTTCCGCCAGTCTCGCCGTTCGTGGTTGCGCCGGGATTGACTTGCGAGTCGTCGAGTCCGAGGACGCGGCCGAAGGCGCGCTCCAGCTCAAAGCTCATCATCTCCAACATGTTGGAGTTAGCGGCGCAGAGGCCGTTAAGGATGATGACCGCATGGGCGATCGTTGCGTCTGGGTTCAGGTTGTCCATCCAGACGTACACACCGTTGTTCTGGCATGCGTCAGGCTGGCTTGTGGTGGCCCCAAAGATCGCGTTGATCACAGAGCCGTCTGCGTCGAAGATCACGGCCAGCGGATAGTTGGTGGCAGTGGGCGTGACGTCGGCAGGTGCGGTGATGGCGCCAACCGAGTTCACCACGATGTTTGAGCCGTTGACGTCTTCATTCAAGGGGCCCATGTCCGTGAGGGTGGCGCCGGCAGTAGGAACGGCACTCCACAGCGCCGCTGCTGCGTCGACCATCGCTTTGGCCTGCTGATTGGAAACTAAGCTCGAGAGCGGGCCTTCATCGACGTAGTAGCTAAGCTGGCCGCCGGCCCAGTGAACGGGTTGGCCAATGACGGCCGGATTAAAGAAGCTGGTTCCGGCGATGTACTTCGGTCCGCCGGCCACGGCAAATGCGGGAACCAGGAGCAGCAGGGCGACGGGGAAGGCCATTCGGCTGTGAGACCGGCCGGGAGCAGAAGCGGCGTGTGCGGGCGCGGATGTAGCGATGAGCACGAGATTCCCCAAACGGCTGGATGGGGGCATGCTCGACTCCAGAGGCTTCAGGCGATGGTTAAGGGGCTTCTAATGTTGTTGGGTTGCTTCGCAGATGAGAGCATCCACAGCCTCCAGAGCATGAAAGGTTTTTGAACCGTACTCGGTTAAGAGCTGCCGCACATTTGCGTTGGGAGTGGGCAGGTTGGCCCGACGGATTAGAAATCGCTCATTCAGGCGCGGCGTTTATCAAAAATCTCTCATCGAAAGCGTCGATTCCTACGGCAGCGAGATTTGCTCGCCCGAGTCCAAGTCGTCGTCCGTGGCATCCTATCTGGAGCGAAAGGCCAACGCTGAGAGGTTCGCGTTGAAGGTCCTTCCGGCTACAATCGACTCGGGTAAACCCATGGCAGAGATACGCGATACCGTGATTCTTGGCTCCGGCTGCGCCGGATTGACGGCGGCGCTTTATACGGCGCGCGCCGGGCTCAAACCGCTGGTTCTGGAGGGCCACGAGCCCGGAGGCCAGCTTTCCATCACCACGCTGGTGGAAAACTTTCCCGGTTGGCCAGAGGGGATTCAGGGGCCTGAGTTGATCGGCAACATGAAGAAGCAGGCCGGCCGATTCGGCGCTGAGTACCAGCATGCGCATTTGGAGGCAGTGGAAGTTGGGGCGCATCCGATTCGGCTGCGCACGTCGGCCGGAGAGCTGCACGCACGGACACTCATCGTGGCTTCTGGCGCAAGCGCGCGCTGGCTGGGGTTGCCCAGCGAGCAGGCGCTCATCGGGCATGGCGTCTCAAGCTGCGCCACCTGCGACGGATTCTTTTTCCGCGACAAGGACATAGCAGTTGTGGGCGGGGGCGACTCGGCGATGGAAGAGGCGATCTTTCTCACCCGTTTTGCCTCGAAGGTAACTTTGCTGCACCGGCGCGACGCTTTCCGCGCGTCGAAGATCATGTTGGAACGCGCCGTTGCGCATCCCAAAATCGAGCTGCGGACGAACACGGTGGTCGACGAAGTGCTCGGCGTGGATGAGAAGGAAGTGAAAGGTTTGCGGCTGCGCGACGTGAAGAGCGGTGAGCGGGACGAGCTGAAAGTGAGCGGGATGTTTCTGGGCATCGGACACGAGCCGAATACAAAAATGTTTGCCAGGCAGATCGATCTCGACGAAGAGGGGTACGTCAAGACGACGAACAACGTGTTCACAACGCGCAACGGCGCGATTGTGCCGGGTGTTTATGCATGCGGAGATGTGCAGGACCGGCGCTACCGTCAAGCGATTACGGCGGCTGGTTCGGGTTGCATGGCTGCGCTGGAGGCGGAGAAGTACCTCGAAGAGCACGGGCACTGATCGAGCCGGCGGTCGCCCGCTACCAAGTGTGAAAAGCGAAAAAGGCCGCGCCGACCAGAAAGACTCCGGCGACAGCGTGATTCCAGCGCAGGTGCGAACCGAAATAGTAAGTGGCGAAGACGCCGAAGACCGTGAGCGTGATGATTTCCTGAATCACCTTCAGCTGCACGGGAGTGAAACGGCCATAGCCGATTCGATTTGCGGGAACCTGGAAGCAATACTCGAAGAAGGCAATACCCCAGCTCACGAGAATGACCTTCCAAAGCGGTTGCTGACCATATTTCAGGTGGCCGTACCAGGCGATGGTCATGAAGATGTTGGAGCAGATGAGAAGAACTATTGTCCACATAGTGCCATTCGATGCGCGGCAAACAGCCGGAGTTTTGCAATTCTCGGGGATTTATAGGATTTTTCGGATGAGGAAACGGTGACAGCGCTGAAGGAGAATCTCGAACGGCTGGAAGAGGCGATCAGCGCGGCCTGTCGGGCAGCTGGACGCGCGCGCGGCGAAGTTGAGCTGATGGCGGTGTCGAAGACCTTCCCCGCGGAGGCCGTTGCTGATGCCGCAGAACTTGGGCTCACGCTGTTTGGTGAGAATCGCGTTCAGGAATTCAGTTCGAAAGTGCTCCATGCAGCAGAGACCGGAACCTGGGCGGTGCGCGAGAGACTGCAGTTTCATCTCATTGGGCATTTGCAGTCGAATAAGGTGGCGCGAGCGGCAGAGCTTTTCGATGGGGTGGACTCGCTGGATTCGGTGAAGCTTGCGGAGCGGTTGAGCGAAGCGGCGGGACGAGTGAAAAAGCGGCTGCCTGTGCTCATCGAGGTGAAACTCAGTCCCGAAGCGACGAAGAACGGAGTCGAGCCGGGGTCGAGCGAAGCTGCGCAGCTTTTGGAACGGCTGCCAGATTTATTGGATCTTGAGGTGCGCGGGCTGATGACGATCGCCCCGTGGGGCGCGACGGAAGATGTAACACGGGCGTGCTTTTGTAGTTTGAGGGTGTGGCGCGACCGGTGGGCGGCGGAACATCCGAACTTGCGTCTGGATGTGCTGTCGATGGGGATGAGCGGAGACTTTGCGCTGGCGATTCAGGAGGGCGCCACGCGGATTCGCATCGGCACGGCGCTGTTCGGCGCGCGCAAGCTGCCGACGGGTCAGGGAAGTCTGGAATCGGAGCTCGACTGATGCTGCGCGCCGCGGTGGACGGAGTGACTCTTGCCCTGCGCGCGCAACCTGGCGCGAAGAGGACGGCCATCGTCGGAATTCACGGTGAGGGAACCGGCGCGCAACTGAAAGTGGCGGTGCAAGCACCGCCACTCGAGGGCCGCGCGAATGAGGCGCTGATTGAGTTTCTCGCTGAAACGTTCAGACTGCCCCAAAGCGCGGTCGTGCTGGCATCAGGCGAACTGTCGCGCAACAAGGTCTTTTTGCTGCGGGGAGTGACGATCGCGCAAGCGACGGCAGCGCTGGCGAAGTGGATGGTCGTTTAACTTACGGCTTAGTCTTTGACTGCCGCTGAAGTTCTTTCTCAAATGCCTGCTCGCGATCCGCAATATAAGCCTTGTATCCGGCGGCGTCAATGAAGGCGTTCTTGTCGCCGTTCTTCCAGCGCGCATACTTGCCAATGAGATCGAAGTAGGAGCCATGCGCCCCGAGAAACACGTCGCACGGCAGTTCATCGAGGACTCGAAAACCGCGCTTATAGTCGGCAGTGATTTGTGGATAGGTCTTGTTGCCAACCAGCTTGTAGCCCGGGTTCACATTGGGACTGCCGACGATGACGACGTGCAGCAAGCGGCCATTCTCGGTCTCGTCCAGTGTCCAGGTGGTGGTTCCCTTCGTATGACCTGCCGTGAGGTGCGCGGTCAGCACGGTGCCGCCGAGGCTGACCGTGTCGCCGTCGTGGAGAACGCGATCGACATGCGCGGGCGGATAGCGCTGGGACTTCCGAGCGCTATATTGGAAGTCTGTTCTGCCGCCCGACTCGACGACCGATACATCGCCAGCCATGACGTAGTATTTGGCGCCGGTGAGATGAATGATTTGCGCGCTGCCTGCGCAGTGGTCGATATGTGCGTGGCTGATGAGCAGAACTTTGATGTCGTTGAAGTGGAAACCGAGAGATTCGACGCTCTTCCGGATTAACGGCACCGACGTTTCGAAGCTCGAGTTGATGAGAATGAGACCGCTGGGCGTGGCAATGAGATAGGAGCCGAGGTCCTGGCTTCCAACGTAGTAGAGATTGCCGGCGATTCGGAAAGCAGGAAACGAAGTGGTCCATGCGGGATTGTTCTGGGCGGCGAGCGGGTCGGCGGAGGCGAGGAACACGAATAGCGCAAGGCGGAACGTCAATCGCGCAGTCTTCATTGGGCTTCTCGATTGTCGGTCCGATTGGTCAGCGTTTCGATGGCGCGCTCCAGATGAACACCTCTGGAGCCTTTCACGAGGACGACGTCGCCAGGCCGCAGATTCTCGACCAGCCACTCGCCGGCGGCATTGGCATCGCGAAGAAAGACCGCCGGCACTCCGCCCGCGCATGTGGCGGTCGCCAGGTGCTCCGCGTTACCCTGCACCGCGACTACAAGATCGAGGCCGGCCTCCGCGGCGGCGTGCCCGCAGGCGATGTGCAACATGGGCCCGAGCTCACCAAGCTCGAGCATCTCGCCGGCCACGAGAATGCGACGGCCCGCAGCGGGGCGCGCGGCGAGGGTTCGGATCATGGAGCGGAGCGCCTCGGGGTTGGAGTTGTAGCTGTCATTCAGAATCGTCACTCCGCCGATCTCAATGACCTGGCCGCGCTTGTCGCCGGCGGTAAGCGAGGCGATTGCGGCCATCGCGGCATCCAGATCTACACCGGCTTCAAGCGCTACAGCCAATCCGGCGACGGCATTGGACGCGTTGTGCCCACCCAGCAAATGCAGAGTGAAGCCGCCCTCGCGCTCGCCGGAGCGAATGCGAATGTGCAGCCCGTCGAGATCCTCGACGGAGGAAAGGATTTGCGGGTCGGCGCAAGGTCCGGCGCCGAAGTAAACGACCCGGCCGGAAAAATCGCGGCCAAACTGTGCAGCATAAGCATCGTCGCAATTCAGGAACACGATCCCGTTTGCAGGAAGCGCCTCGACCAGCTCGAACTTGGCGCGCGCAATGCCTGCCTGGCCATCGGCAAAGTTCTCAATGTGCGCCGAACCGACGTTGGTGATCACACCCCAGTCGGGCGCGGCGATGCGCGCCAGTGCGGCAATCTCACCCGAGTGGTTCATGCCCATCTCGACCACGGCGAATTCGTGCTCCGGCATCAGGCGCAGCAGTTGCAGGGGCAGACCGAATTTGTTGTTGAGGTTGCCCTGAGATTTGAAGACGCGAAATTTTGCTGCGAGTGCAGCAGCGACAGCTTCCTTGGTCGTGGTCTTTCCCGCCGAGCCGGTGATGGCCACGACTCGGCGTCCCCATTGCCGGCGCACATGGTGGGCCAGCAATTGCATTGCTGCGAGCGGTTCCTCGGCGATGAGCAGGGGATGGGCCAGCGCAGCATCGGGCAGGGAAGCGACACGTGCGCGCGAGACGACCGCGGCCACAGCGCCGCGTTCGAAGGCCGCGGTGAGAAAGTCGTGTCCATCGAGACGCTCGCCGCGAACCGCGAAGAAAAGCTCGCCACGTGCGATGGTGCGCGAGTCGATCGAGTAGCCGGCCGCTACCAACACGCCTGCATTGGGCAGGCTGGCCGGCGCCTCGAGCACCGCTCCGGCGCCCATCGCTGCTTCTGCGAGCGTGAGATTCATTGCCCTAAACGATAGCCCAATTGGACAAGGATGGAAAGCGCAACCTCGGCGTCGTCGAAGGGGATCGTGCGGCCAGCGAGAATCTGTTCCTTCTCGTGCCCTTTGCCGGCGATAAGAACGACGTCTCCGGGCTTGGCGGCTTCGAGGGCGAGACGAATGGCCGAGGCGCGATCGACTTCAATGGTGTAACCGGTGCCAGTTGATTGCAGGCCGGGTTCAATCTCGGCGACGATCGACGCTGGATCTTCGAAGCGCGGATTGTCGCTCGTGACCACAACAAAATCGCTGCCTTCACCCGCGGCTTGTCCCATCCTGGGACGCTTGGTGCGGTCCCGATCGCCGCCGCAGCCGAAGAGGGTGATCACGCGGGCGCCTGATGCAGCGGTCATCTGACGAGCGAGCGCCGTCAGGTTCCGTAGAGCGTCGTCGGTGTGCGCGTAGTCCACGATTACCGTAAATGGCTGGCCCCCATCGACGGGTTGAAAGCGGCCGGGAACGGGTCTGAGTGATGGAATGGCCGCGACGAGTTGGGAAAAGGAAGCTCCGCGCGCGTGGGCAGCTGTGAACGCCGCCAGCAGGTTGAGGATGTTCACTTCTCCAGCCAGACGCGAACTGACGCAGGCCGATCCGGCCGGGGTTTCGAGTTGGATGGTCGCGCCCGATGGCGTGAGTACCGAGCTGGCAGCGCGCCATTCACCGATTCCGATTCCGTAGGTACGGATCTCAGCTCCGGCGTTGCGCGCTGCAGCGGCCAATTCCTCGGCACGCGGATCGTGCGCATTGATCACCGCGACGCGCGGCGGCGGATAGACCGTTCCGTCGAAGAGCAGACGCTTGGCGGCGAAATAGTCTTCCATTGTCCGGTGATAGTCGAGATGGTCGCGCGTGAAGTTGGTAAAAACGGCGACATCGAATGGTATTCCGATCATGCGGCCTTGGTCCAGGGCGTGGCTGGAAACCTCGGTGATGAGTTCATCCGCGCCACGTGCAACTCCTTGGGCCATCAATTCGAAGAGATCGCGCGACTCTGGCGTGGTGTGAATGGAAGGGCGCACTTCACCTGCGACATGATACTCAATGGTGCCGATTAGAACGCACGAACGCGCTGCGGAGTTGAGAAGCGATTCGGTAAGGAATGCGGTGGTGGTCTTGCCGTTCGTGCCGGTGATTCCGGTGGCGGCGAGCGAGCGCTCGGGATGGCCGAAAAATACGGCGGAAGCCTGAGCAAGCGCTCGGCGTCCGTGCTCGACGTGAAGCACCGGGAGGCCGGGTTCGTAGACGGTCAGATGGTCGAAGGTTTGAGCGGAGTCGGTAATGACGCCGAGCGCACCGGAAGCGATAGCCTTTTCGACGAAACGATTGCCGTCTGTCGAGCCGCCTTTCATGGCCACGAAAACGGTGCCGGGCCGCACGCGGCGCGAGTCGTACTCGACCCCGCTGATTGGCGCGTTGGAGCTTCCGGCTGAGCCGACGGATGCGACTTCGGAAATGAGATCGTTCCACTTCATCCCGAGGTTGATTGTAGATTGTGCTGCATGATCCGAGCGGGCGGGACAACAGCGCGCGCGCATGAGCTCAAGGGTAGGTTCCCACGAACCTGGTGACGCCTTCCATCAGAACCTGCCGGCCGCCGTCGATTTCGGCCGCTTGCTCGGCCTTTTCAAGCAGCGCCGACATGCCAGCTTTCATCAGGTCGTACTGCGCCTCTGCCTCCGATTCAGTGCCAAAGAAGCGTGTGTGCATCATCCAGCCGTAGATGCCGCAGGTGATGGCGAAGGGCGCAACACTGGCGGCCCGCTCGAGAGTGATTCGGGCGCCGAGGGAATGTTCTTCGTCGCGCACAATGATTCCTTCCTCTGAGCCTGTCTGGCCGAGGGTCGCGCCGTCTTCCAATGGGTACCACGCGGTGCCGCTCACGATGAGAGCTTATCGCAATCAGCGTTGGCAGCGGACAACAATCTTTGTTCCGGGTGGGACCATGGTGCCGGCCGCAGGTGCCTGCTCGCGTGCGATTCCGTTGCCTGCAATCTCAACTTCAAGGCCGGAGCTGCCTGCCTGCTCGATGATCTCGCGCATGGGCAGTCCGATCAGTGACGGCACGCGTAACTGCCCGGTGTCCGCGATGACGACGGTGTTCGTGGGTGGCGACGAGGCCGGTTTCGATGGTTGTGGAGATGATGCGGCAGATGCGGTGGGGGAGGGTTGAGCAGGAGCGCCCGTTTTCGCGGGTGCGGGCGAATTCTCGGCCTGCGCGGATTCGGACGGAGCCGGAGCAGCCGCTTTGGCATTCGCAGCAGGCGTAGCGCGGAGCGGGTCGTCGCTCGGCAAATCGTTGGCGGCTTCGTAGAGAGCCTCGATATTCTCGCCTTGCACAGGAGTATCGTCTTCTTTGATCGGAGCGTCTTTCTTCGAAGCTAGGTCGACCGGGCGCACGTCGATGTCGTGCTGCACGCCGAGATATTCGAGGACCTGCTGCGCCACTTCCGCGAAGACCGGCGCGGAGACGTCAGCGCCGTAGTAGGCGCCTTTGGGAGAATCGATAACGACCGCCACTGATATGGCTGGATCGTTTACTGGTGCAAAGCCCGCGAACGAAGCAATGTGCATGGTCTTCGAGTAAGTATGCGTGACCGGATCGATCTTCTGCGCGGTACCGGTCTTGCCGGCGGAGGAATAGCCGTCGAGTTGCGCTGACTTTCCAGTTCCAAAGAGGACGACGCCTTCCATCATTTTGCGCATTTCAGCGGCGGCCATCGTGCTGATCACGCGATGCGCTCCCGGCGGCAGAGGGCTCGGAAGGTCTTCACCCGTTTTGACCGGGCTGGCCACGAAGTGCGGCGCCGGCTGGGACGCATCAATCTTTTCGGCGGATGATTCGGCGGGGGCAGTCTCGTCCTGCATCAGGATGTGCGGAGGCAAATAGGTGCCGCCGTTTGCAATGGTGGAGACCATAGCGACCAATTGCAGGGGCGTGACCGCAACTTCCTGGCCGATGGCGATGGACCCGATGGAGGAACCATTCCACTTTGCGGGGGGGCGCAACAGGCCGCGCGTCTCGCCAGGGAGTTCAACGTT
This sequence comes from uncultured Occallatibacter sp., assembly GCA_964468605.1. Lineage (GTDB taxonomy): Bacteria > Acidobacteriota > Terriglobia > Terriglobales > Acidobacteriaceae > Telmatobacter. The sequence continues at coordinate 41,634 of CAYYKV010000005.1, forward strand.
CGATCGCGTGCCAAAGCCGAAGCTGCGGATGTATTGGTAAAAACGGTCAGGGCCGACCTTGAGAGCAAGCTTGATTGCGGCGACGTCGCTCGATACTTCGAGTGCCTGATGGACCGGGATCAATCCATAGTGTTCGCCCTGATTGTCGTGAATTACCCGGCCGGCAAGGGTGATCTTGCCGCCCTGGCAGTCGATCATGTCGTTGGGCGTGGTCACCTGCTGATCGAGCGCGGCGGAGTAGGTGACGAGCTTGAAGACCGAGCCCGGCTCATAGACATCACTGACGGCGTGGTCGCGCAGCATATCGGGCGTAGTGTCGCGAATTCTGTTGGGATTGAATGTGGGGCGGATGGCGAGGGCCAAAATCTGCCCGGTATGCGCGTCCTGCACAACCACGGTGCCATTCAGCGCCTGCGTCTTCTGCATTGCGTGATCGAGTGCGCGTTCGGCCATGAACTGAATGTTTTCGTCGATGGTAAGAACAAGGTTTCGGCCCGGTTCGGGATCGTGCTCGCTTGAGCCGAGGATTTTGCGGCGTGCGTCCATTGCCGTATACATGAGGCCCGGACGCCCATGCAGATCGCTGTCGAACTTTTCTTCGAGGCCGCCCAGGCCGTCGTCATCGGTTCCAACGTACCCCAGAACTTGCGAGGCGAGCTGATTGTCGGGATAGAAGCGCGCAAACTCCTGCTGGAAGAAGATGCCCTTCATGTTGAGGGCTTTGACGGTGGCTGCAACCTGCGGCGACACGCGCCGCGCAATCCATGCGAAGTTGCGGCCTTCATCAAGCCGGGCCACGATCTGAGCCTCGGTGGTCGAGCCGTCTTCCGGGTCAGTGTGGACCAGCGCCGCGAGCGTGCGCGCGGCGGCCTGCTTGTCGGCAATCTGTGTGGGATCGGCATAGATCGACGGCACGAGGATGGTCATGGCCAGCTCGCGAAGATTGCGATCGTACAGAACGCCGCGCCGCGGAGCCACTTCAAAGGTGCGCTGCTGCTGCTTTGCCGCGCGCTCTACGAAGTCCTGGTGACGCACGATCTGCAGCCAGAAAAGCCGGCCTGCAATGGCGCAGGCCCACACGACAAAGAAGAGGCAGATCAAAAAGAAGCGCGCCCGCTTGAGTGGCACGCCTCTGGGTATTGGGGTACGGCTGCGAATGGATGGTACGGCTGCCGTCATGTCGATTGGGTCCGATTGCCTGGTTTACTGCGCCGGGGGCGCTGGAGAAGCCACCTGAGCAAGCGTGGGACCGGCGGAAGCCGGCCGGGCATCGGAGTACACCACTTGGCCCGGTTGCGGCTCGTCCAGGCCAAGCTGGCGCGCCATTTGATCGATGCGACCGGGCTGCGTGAGCTCGGCTTCGCTGAGATGCAACTGGCGATTTTGTTCGCGCAACTGGTTGAGCATTTGCTTTTCGCTTTCAACGCTGTAGCTGCTTTCAATTGCGTAGAAGTGCTGCAGCCCGTAGATCATGACCAAAGAGAAGAGCATAACCACGGCGGCGGAGAAGACCCGCATCTCGCGGACGCGAACGGGATCGGAGGCCTTGACAAGGCGGGTGTTGTCAAAATGCTTCACGAAATAGAATTCCGGAGTGCGCACGCGGCGGCGGCGCTGGGCTTGCTGCGCGATCATCGCGGCGTTATGCTCGTTGATCCGCGCGCTCCAGGCGCGGCCAGTTTCGAAATAGGTTGTTGCACATGCCGCCATCTTCGTTCTCCTCGCTCTGCCGGCCT